>CAZFQY010000031.1:0-10756 GCA_964521265.1 uncultured Clavibacter sp. | reverse complement strand
ATCAAGTTCATTGGTACGGGCGATTATGAAACTATTGAGATATCGAGGGCATGAAATATGACAAACATTGGAAACATGTATGGCCCGAACTTCACATTTCTCGGAATTCCTGCATGCGATCTAGATAAGCCCGAAACTTACAAAGGCGCGGATGTCATCATCGTTGGTGCACCAATTGATAGTGGGACCTCGCATAGATCTGGGGCAAAGTTTGGCCCGCAAGCTATTCGGATGGGGGACTACCTTCCACACGACGGGGAACGGCCGCACTTAGCGTTACGTATCGACGGCTTGAAGTCTTTGAAGATATTCGATGCTGGGGATTTATTGATGCCACCGGGGAACCTCGAAGAATCACTCAAGGTGTTGAAGGCCGCTACAGAGAAGATATCCAGGGCTGGAGCGATAGCGGTCGTGTTGGGCGGAGACCATTCGATTGCCTCTGCTGATGTCGCTGGAATCGCAGAACATCGCGGCAAGGGCAAGATCTCGATGATCCATTTTGATGCACATGCCGATACAGGCGATCTTCAATTTGGAGCGCTCGTTGGACATGGAACTCCGATGCGTCGCCTTATCGATTCAGGTTATGTTCGTGGTGATCGCTTCTTGCAACTAGGTCTTCGCGGATATTGGCCAGATGATGTGACGTTAAATTGGATGCGCGATCAAGGAATGCGCTCATACGAAATGACGGAGATTCATCACCGCGGGCTAAATACAGTTCTTGATGAATCGTTCGCTCGCTTGACCGACGGTTGTGACGGCGTCTTCTTGTCTGTCGATATCGATGTCGTTGATCCTGGAATGGCACCGGGAACTGGAACACCTGAGCCCGGAGGAATGACCTCACGTGAACTCTTAGAGTCTGTCCGTCGTATCTGCCTTGAATTACCAGTCGTCGGTATCGATGTAGTTGAGGTCGCTCCACCATTTGATTCTGCAGATATCACAGCGATCTTGGCTAACAGAGTTGTTCTAGAGGCTATTAGTGCTATTGCGAAGCGTCGAAGTGGTGAGAGTTATTCACCAACTAGAAATTTATTGGATCGCTAAGCCTTAGAAACTGCTTCATCAAGGATCTGTAGCGCTTCCTTGAGAAGGTGTTCTGGGATTACGAGTGGTGGGATTAGACGAATCACATTCCCGTAAGTGCCAGCCGAGAGAATTAATACGCCTTTCTGCTGGCAGTACTTGATGATTGCTGCTTGAGCTTCTGGGTTTGGATCCTTGGTTCCTGGTTTAACTAGTTCAATCGCCTGCATGGCGCCGCGACCGCGAACATCGCCAACAATCGGATACTTCTTCTTCATCTCATGTAGCGCATCGGACATAATCTTTCCGATCTCGTTAGCGCGGCCAACCAAATTCTCTTCTTCGATGGTGGCGATAGCGCCAAGCGCTGCTGCGCAGGCAATGGGAGAGCCACCGAAGGTTCCGCCAAGGCCGCTTGCATGGATTGAGTCCATGACATCAGCTCGTCCGGTAACTGCAGCTAGAGGTAAACCACCAGCGATGCCTTTTGCGGTTGTGATCAAATCAGGAACTATGCCTTCATCTTCGCATGCAAACATCTGGCCGGTTCTAGCAAAGCCAGTCTGAACTTCATCAGCAACGAAGAGGATTCCATTCTCATTGCAGAACTTCACTAGTCCAGGGAGGAATCCTTTGCATGGAACTATGAATCCACCTTCGCCCAAAATCGGTTCGATTACTACACAAGCGACGTTCTTTGCGCCGATCTCCTTCTCGATCTTATGAATCACAGTTTCAAGAATCGAGTTCTCACAGGAACCGCAGCATGAATCACAGCGGTACGGATAAGCCATAGGCATTCGGTAGACCTCGGGAGTGAATGGTCCGAAACCATCTTTGTAAGGAATGTTCTTAGCCGTCATACCCATCGTTAGATTTGTTCGGCCGTGATAGCCGTGCTCGAAGACAACTACAGCTTGGCGCTTTGTGAATTTGCGGGCGATCTTCACTGCGTTCTCGACTGCTTCGGCTCCAGAGTTGAAGAGCGCTGACTTCTTCTTATGGCTTCCTGGAGTGAGGCGATTCAGAGCTTCACACACTTCTATGTACCCCATGTATGGGGCGATCATGAAGCATGTATGAGTGAACGCCTCGACCTGTTCCTTGACATTCTGAACGACGCGATCAGCAGAGTTTCCAACATTTACTACCGCGATGCCAGCGCCCATATCGATAATTGAGTTTCCATCGATGTCGACGATAACTCCACCACCGGCCTTCTCGACTACGACCGGAATGGCCATACCTAGGGCTGCTGAGACCGCTTCACTTCTACGCTTGATGATCTCTTGGGACTTGGGCCCGGGAATAGCAGTTACAACTTTGCGCTCTTGCGGAATGTTTGGTCCGAAACTCATTGGCGAAGTCTATCTTTACGGTGATTATTTGGGTTTCTGAGATGATTACCGAGTGCGTGACATTGTTATCTTGGGCTCGACCGGCTCAATCGGGGTTCAGGCTCTTGAGGTAATTTCTCAGAATCCAGATAAGTTCCGCGTGGTTGGGCTATCTGCTGGCAAGAACAATGTTGAAAGACTGATCGAACAGGCGCGCAAATTCGATGTACCGGTGATTGGAACTTCAGGGGATGGTGCCGCCTTGAGGCAGGCACTTCCCAAGCAGACCGTTATCGATGGCCCGAATGCAGCTCGTGAGGTGGCAGCGTTACAAGCAGATGTGGTTCTCAACGGAATAACAGGATCGATCGGATTGGCTCCAACACTGTCAGCGCTTGAAGCGGGAAATAAAGTCGCACTGGCCAATAAGGAGTCATTGGTAGCCGGTGGAGATCTTGTTCTTTCTCACGGACGAGATCGGATAATCCCAGTTGATTCAGAGCACTCCGCTCTTTTTCAAGCGATGCAGGCAGGACGAGCTAGCGATGTCGCCCGAGTAATTCTTACCGCGAGCGGTGGTCCATTTCGTGAGCGCAAGGACTTGAGTGGAGTTCGAGTCGCAGATGCGCTCGCGCACCCAACTTGGTCTATGGGGCCAGTTGTCACGATCAACTCAGCAACTTTGGTCAACAAAGGTCTAGAGATAATTGAGGCGCACTATCTCTTTGGCACTCCTTATTCCAAGATTGATGCAGTGATTCACCCCCAATCAATCGTTCATTCGATGGTCGAATTTGTGGATGGTTCAACGATTGCTCAAGCATCGCCCCCAAACATGAAAGGTCCGATTGCTTACGCACTTTCATATCCTGATCGAGTTTTTGCTGCGATACCGCCGATCGATTGGAGCAAGCGACAGAGTTGGGAATTTGAGCCGATCGATGAGTCACAATTCCCGAGCGTTGCACTTGCTAGAAGGTGCGGAGCTCTAGGTGGAGCCTTTACTGCGATGTATAACGCTGCTAACGAGGTCGCAGTTGAAGCGTTTCTCAGAGAGGCGATTCCATTCACAGCAATTGTGGATACGATTGATCGAACCGTAACGAAACTCGGCTCGGGAGCTCCTGAGAAGGTGCGCGATCTAGCCGATGTCACCGCTATCGAGAATGATGCGCGCCGCGTCGCTACCGAGTTGCTAACGCAGAAATAGGAGATCAAGTGGGTTTGCTTGGCATTTTGGCTTTCGTTGCAGCGCTTCTTTTCTCTGTGATGGTCCATGAATTTGGTCATTACATAACGGCGAAACGATATGGAATGCGGGTAACTGAGTTCTTC
This sequence comes from uncultured Clavibacter sp., assembly GCA_964521265.1. Lineage (GTDB taxonomy): Bacteria > Actinomycetota > Actinomycetes > Nanopelagicales > Nanopelagicaceae > MAG-120802. The sequence goes on along the minus strand of CAZFQY010000031.1, from coordinate 7,049 downwards.
CTTGGTTTCGGAAAGAGAATCTGGTCCACCCAACGAGGTGAGACTGAATTTGGATTGAAAGCGATTCCTGCCGGTGGATATTGCAAGATCTCAGGAATGACTCCGAGAGAGGAGCTTTCTGAAGAGGTCGCCCCTCGAGCCTTCTACAAAGCAAAGACCTCCCAGAAATTAGTAGTACTTGGCGCAGGATCATTCCTGCACTTCGTTCTTGGTTTCATACTTTTATTCATTCTTTTTGCTGGAGTAGGTGTCTCGAAAGTTCTTCCTACTGTGTCACAAGTTGTTCCATGTGTTCCAAAAGCTTCCGAATGCGCTCCGAATGATCCAATCTCACCTGCGAAGAGCGCGGGCATACTTCCTGGCGATGAAATCATCGGAGTGAATGGGGTTCGCGATATGGATTGGGAGGAGATAACTCCGATTCTGCGAGCTTCAGCGGGAAGGGAGTTATCTTTAATAATCAATCGTGATGGGACTGAGATCATAATTAACACGGTTCCCGCTACGAGAGTTGTCGATGGGGAAGCGCGCGGCTTCTTAGGAATAATCAATGAGTTCGGCCAAGTTCGAGAGAATCCAATCGAGGCGCTCTCATCTGCCTCTTCAGCAACCAGAGATCTATTTACCGGTTCTCTGAAAGCCTTGGTAGGACTTCCCGCTCAGATTCCCTCGCTGTTCGGTCAGACATTTCTTGGTGAAGAGCGAGATGGCGAAGGGTTGGTTGGGATAGTTGGGGTTGCTCGCGTCTCAGGTGAAGCTGCATCAAGCGGAGTCCTTACCACTGGCGAGAAGTTAGCCACATTCCTATTGCTCGTTGCATCACTCAATATTTTTGTGGGCATCTTTAATCTCGTGCCGATACTTCCACTAGACGGGGGTCATATAGCAGTCGCTCTCTATGAAGGAGCTAGAAATAAGGTTTATCGAATTAGAAGAAAAGAGATCCCTGGACCCGTTGATGTAGAGAAGTTAACTCCAATAACGGTTGTGGTTTTCGCGCTCTTGATATTCCTGACCCTACTACTGCTTTTCGCAGATATCTTTAATCCTATTAACTTAAATATCTAGAATCCATAGACCCAAGTTATGAGGGCTATTGAGACGACTAGATAAGTGACGATCATCCAGGGCTTCATTTGAGCAACTCTAATGCTTAAGGCAGAATAAGGACATGGTCAATCTCGGTATGCCGCAGACTCCTCCGCCAACTCTGGCGCCGCGCCGAAAGACCAAGCAACTCAAACTAGGAAACGTCCTCGTAGGTGGGGATGCACCAGTCTCGGTTCAATCAATGTGCACCACAGTAACTGCGGACGTTAACTCGACTCTCCAACAGATTGCAGAGCTGACTGCCTCGGGTTGCCAGATAGTGCGCGTTGCGGTTCCGAGCCAAGACGATGCTGATGCGTTATCTCAAATTGCGAAGAAATCACAGATACCAGTTGTTGCAGACATCCATTTCCAACCTAAGTACATCTTCGCCGCAATAGATGCAGGCTGTGCAGGAGTTCGCGTAAATCCTGGAAACATCAAACAGTTTGATGACAAGGTTAAAGAAGTAGCAAAGGCTGCGGGAGATGCCGGCATTCCGATTCGAATCGGAGTCAACGCTGGATCACTAGACCCAAGGCTTCTTGAGAAGTATGGAAAAGCAACACCAGAAGCGCTCGTCGAATCTGCTCTCTGGGAGATTGGCTTGTTCGAAGAGCATGGTTTTACCAATATGAAGATATCTGTGAAGCACCATGATCCAGTAACCATGGTAAAGGCATATCGACTTCTCGCCTCAAAGTGTGATTACCCGCTACATCTTGGCGTTACAGAAGCTGGACCGGCATTCCAAGGAACCATCAAGTCTGCAACAGCATTTGGAATCCTTCTCTCCGAAGGAATCGGAGACACCATCAGAGTATCTCTCTCGGCCCCACCAGTTGAAGAAGTAAAAGTTGGAATATCGATACTTGAGTCATTGAATCTTCGCCAGCGTCGATTAGAGATCGTTTCTTGCCCTTCATGTGGAAGAGCACAAGTTGATGTATATACGTTGGCAGAAAAAGTACAAGCAGGACTTGAGGGAATGACAGTTCCACTTCGCGTTGCAGTAATGGGATGTGTTGTTAACGGTCCGGGAGAGGCGCGCGAAGCTGATCTTGGAGTTGCTTCAGGAAATGGAAAAGGCCAGATCTTTGTAAAGGGACAGGTAATAAAGACTGTTCCAGAAGCGCAAATTGTCGAAACTCTGATTGAAGAGGCGATGAAGATCGCAGAAGAGATGGAAGCTGCCGGTGTCGAATCCGGCGAACCCTCAGTAAGCGTTAAGTAATTCGCTAGGCTACGCACCATGTTGCGGATGTCCTCCTTATTCTTACGCACACTTCGCGACGATCCATCTGATGCATCAGTCCCGAGCCACAAACTTCTAGTTCGAGCCGGTTACATAAGACCAATCGCGGCCGGAATCTTTTCTTGGCTTCCTCTTGGAGTTATAGTCCTTAGAAATGTCGAACGGGTTATCCGGGAAGAGATGGATAAAGCAGGCTTTCAAGAAGTTCACTTCCCAGCTCTTCTTCCAAAAGATCCTTATGAGAAGACAGCTCGTTGGGACGAATACGGCCCAGCTCTATTTCGCCTGAAGGATCGCAAAGGCAGCGACTATCTTCTTGGCCCTACTCATGAAGAGATGTTCACGCTTATGGTCAAAGGCGAGTATTCCTCTTACAAAGATCTACCACTCAGCATCTATCAGATTCAGACGAAGTATCGAGATGAAGCAAGACCTAGAAGCGGAATCATTCGTGGTCGCGAATTTGTGATGAAGGATTCATATTCTTTTGATATCGATGATGATGGACTTGAAGTCTCTTACAACAAACATCGCGATGCCTACATTTCAACCTTTGATCGCCTTGGACTCTCTTACAACATAGTCTCCGCGATGTCTGGTGCGATGGGCGGCTCCAAATCAGAAGAGTTTCTGGCGCCATGCCCTACAGGTGAGGACACTTATGTTCTCTGTAAGAGCTGCGGCTATGCCGCCAACGTCGAGGCTATGGTGACAAAAGTTGAGACGAAGACTGTAGCTGCACCTCCCGATATTGAAGTACTCGATACCCCAGATACACCTACTATAGAAACTCTTGTAGATGTAATGAATAGCAAGTATGGCGCCAATATCACCGCAGCCGACACTCTTAAGAATGTTCTTCTGGTTGCCGACGGTGAGCCAATCTGCGTCTTAGTCCCAGGTGATAGAGAAGTTGATTTAAAGCGCTTAGAAGCAAACCTCCCTGGCGTCAAGGAGCTACGCCTATTCGATGATGATGATTTCGCAAAGCGGAAAGAGTTCGTTAAGGGTTATGTAGGACCTCAAGATGCGAAGCGGTTTGGAATCAAGTTGTATGCAGATCCAAGGATTGTCGTCGGGTCACATTGGATCACTGGTGCGAATATTCGCAACAAGCACGCTCGCTATGTGACACATGGACGGGACTTCCAAGTCGATGGATTTATTGAAGCTGCAGAAGTTCGCGAGGGAGACTCTTGTCCTAAATGCGACACCCCAGTAGTCATCGATAGAGCGATTGAAATCGGTCACATCTTCCAACTCGGCAGAAAATATGCTGAAGCACTAGAGCTAACCGTTCTAGATGGCCAAGGAAAATCTCGAGTAGTAACGATGGGCTCGTATGGAATCGGCGTTTCCAGGGCTGTAGCTGCAATCGCCGAACAAACCCACGATGAAATCGGCCTCGTGTGGCCAAAAGAAATTGCCCCAGCAAAGGTTCACATCGTCGCAACTGGGAAAGAGGAACTGCCCTTTACAACTGCTGAAAAGATCGCATCCGAATTGGAGTCCAAAGGTGTGACTGTGATGCTTGATGATCGAAAAGAGGCGAGCCCAGGGGTCAAATTCAAGGATGCAGAGTTGATAGGCAATCCGATTATCGTGATTGTTGGCAAGGCTTTGGCCGAAGGAAAAGTTGAGTTACGCGTTCGAAGCTCCGGCGAGAAGAGCGAAGTTCCTCTTGCGGATTTAACCAATCAGGTTTTGGCCGCTCTCAAGTAGTGGAGATTTCTGTAGAGGTAGTCCTCTTTCTCATCCTCGCATCAGCTCTTGCAGGTCTCGTTGATTCATTTGCTGGCGGGGGTGGCTTAATTCAGCTCCCAGCGCTGCTTGTGGCCTTGCCCAAAACCCCGCCCGCAGAGTTATTGGGAACGAACAAGCTCCCTTCATTCCTCGGAACTGCAAGCGCAACTGCTTCTTATCTGCGCAGACTTAGACCAGATTTCCGGATTGCATTCTCGATGGCGATACCGGCCTTTATGGGATCAGCGCTTGGAGCAACTGTTGCAACGCTGATTCCCAAGGATGCCTTCCGTCCCATAATCCTCTTTGCGCTAATTGCAGTATTCATTTACACCTGGCGGAAGAAGGAGCTTGGTCTAAACGATAATAAGGGCGAAAAGAGCGCAAAGACCTACTTAGTTGCAATCTTCTTTGGACTAAGTATTGGTTTTTACGATGGAATCTTTGGACCAGGAACTGGTTCATTTTTGATGTTGGTGCTTGTGGCGCTCTTGGGATTTGCCTTTCTCGAAGCATCTGTAACCGCAAAGATTGTTAACCTTGCTACGAATCTTGGGGCAATCGTTGTATTCGGGGCGAATGGAAAGATCATCTGGACTCTTGGGCTAGCGATGGCGATCGGGAATGTCATCGGTGGACTCATTGGCGCTCGGCTGGCTATCAGGGGTGGCTCTCGACTAATCAGAAATGTCTTTCTCATCGTAACCTCATTACTGATTCTCAGATTAACAATCGACACTTTCTTTTAGGACGCATTCCGGCTATCCTTTTGCCCCACAACTTCACAACAAATAAATAAGTAGGTCGGTGATCATGTCTCTTGTTAATAACCTAACCGAGCTACTCGACCCTGCGATCAAGAACTCAGGATTCGTACTTGAAGAAGTCAAGGTAACTCCAGCAGGTAAGCGAAGAATTGTCGCCGTGATTATCGATGGCGAGGACAGAAACCCATCTCTAGATGAAGTCACGGTCGTATCCCGTAAAGTCTCAGACATCCTTGATAACTATTCACAGTTGGGTGATCTTCCATTTACTCTCGAAGTCACAACGCCCGGAGTGGACCGACCACTCACATTGCCGCGCCATTGGCATAAGAATGTCGGGCGGCTGGTAAAGATCACCCCCTTTGAAGGGGACGCTTTCGTGTCACGTATTACTGCCGTTTCCTCTGATTCAGTCACCCTCGAAGCGAGAGAGATGAAGTTATCTGAAGTAAAGCGCGCACAGATCGAAATCGAGTTCAATCGCAAGGAGCAGCGATGAATGTCGATATGAAAGTGCTTGAGGCGCTTACGATCGAGCGCGAGATCCCACTAGAGCGATTGATCAGTGCCATTGAGGTGGCGGTAAAGATTGCATACAGCGAGATGGAGGGGGCAAAGCCATTTGCCTATGCGCGGTTAGATCGTGAAAGCGGTGAAATCAAGATAATCGTCCCGGAGTTTGGTCCAGATGGTGAGCGAGTTGGTGAATTTGTAGACGAACTTCCTGGCTTCTCTAGGATCGCATCAAGTACCGCACGGAAAATAATTAAGGAGAAGATGCGCGCATCAAGAGATGCCGAAATCGTCGGTGAGTTCAGCGCTTCTGTTGGAGATATTGTCTCTGGAGTGATTCAGCAAGGTCGAGACCATCGCATGGTCTATGTTGATTTAGGTCGCGTTGAAGGACGAATTCCGCCACATGAACAAGTACCTGGTGAGGTTTACACCCATGGTGAGCGAATCAAATGTTTTGTGGTCGAAGTGAAACAAGGCGTAAAGGGTCCTGAAGTGATGCTATCTCGGAGTCATCCGGCGCTCGTGAAGCAATTGTTTGCTCTCGAGGTTCCAGAAATCCGAGATCAAGTTGTAGAGATCATGGGCGTCGCCCGCGAAGCAGGGCATCGCAGCAAGATTGCTGTTCGCTCACTCCGTTCTGGCGTAAGCGCAAAGGGAGCCCTGATCGGACCAATGGGCGCACGAGCTAGAGCGGTAATGGATGAATTGCATGGAGAGAAGATTGATATCGTCGATTGGTCTGAGGACCCTGCTGCATACGTAGGAAGTGCGCTCGCTCCCGCGAGAGTCTCGAAGGTTGAGGTAGTCAATGCTGAGACTCGATCAGCAAAGGTGGTCGTACCGGATTACCAACTTTCGCTAGCGATTGGGAAGGATGGCCAGAACGCTAGATTGGCTGCGCGATTGACCGGCTGGCGAATCGATATCCACTCCGATGCCACCCCAAGCGAGTGAGAACCCCGCACATTTTCGCGATTTACCACCCAAAGGAGTATGGTTCTCATCTGAGGTTTCCGCCTCATACATACTGGAACGAAAGCTGGTACGAAGGCAATGGCACTCTAATGAGCACCAAAAGATCATGAGTAGGTCAATTTAGGCTTCGCGTTCCCGAAAAACGCGGGGCCACAGAAGGAGAGAAGTGGCAAAGGTCCGCGTTTACGAATTAGCAAAAGATGTAGGGATGGATAGCAAGGATGTCCTTGCAAAACTCCAAGAGATGGGCGAGTTCGTCCGCTCTGCATCATCAACAGTAGAGCCGCCAGTTGTTCGAAAGTTCCTTGAGAAGTTTCCACCGGTTGCAAAGCCTGCTGTCGAAGAGAAGCCTGCGAAGAAGGCTCCGGTTAAGAAAGCTGCTGCGAAGAAAGCAGCTCCCAAAGTTGAAGAGCAGCCTGAAGAGAGCGCAGTTCTCCCTCCAATAATTCCACCAGTAACTCCAACTACTCCAACTCCAGTTACGCCCTCTGCGCCACGACCACCTGTTCCACCAGTTGCAGGACGTGGAGGAAACAATCCATTCGGAACTTCTGCCGGACCACGACCCTCTGCGCCAAGACCACAAGCTCCCGGTACTGGTGGTGGACCGAGACCTCCTTCGCCAAGACCTGACCGACAGAGACCTGACCAACAGAGACCTGGTCAACAACGGCCTGGAAATAATCCATTTGGAACTTCCGGTG
>CAZFQY010000030.1:0-10848 GCA_964521265.1 uncultured Clavibacter sp. | reverse complement strand
GAGAGTTCAATTGCATGTAACCAAGGTCTCTTCAATTCAAGACGTGCCGCAAGGACGGGATCTGACCCATAGGCAAGATCACCCACGAGCGGATGACGCAACGCACTGAAGTGGACTCTTATCTGATGGGTTCTTCCAGTCTCTAGCTCCACCTTAAGAAGCGTCGCGCCAGGGAGGAACTCAATCAAAGAGAAATGAGTGATACTTGGTTTGCCATCTGCGACAACTGCAAAACGATAATCTTCCTTTGGGTGTCGCCCGATAGGTGCATCGATACTTCCTTCTGATGGATCCATATGCCCTTGCACAAGCGCGTGATAAACCTTTGAAACGGTTCGTGCCCGGAATTGATTTTTGAGAGCTATGTAGGAATCTTCATGTTTAGCTACAACCATTAATCCAGTCGTACCGACATCAAGGCGTTGCACTATTCCTTTACGTTCCTCTGATCCCGAAGTAGAGATTCGAAATCCCCTCGAGAGTAAATCTCCGAGAACCGTTGGCCCCTGCCAACCAGGACTTGGGTGGGCTGCAACTCCAACTGGCTTATTGACCACAACCACATCAGCATCGTCGTAAACAACGTCGAGGTCTTCACTTACTACGCGAGTGAAGTCAAGTGGATCAATCTCAGCTGGCATCAGTACTTGGATTCGATCTCCAGCTTTTACACGATCTGATTTGGCAAGTGGCTTCTTACCCTGAAGGACGTCGCCAGCATTTAAGAGATCGGCAACGGCGCTTCGCGAGAGTCCCAACAAGCCTGATAGCGCCACATCTACTCGTTCACCTTCTAGGGTCTCATCAACGAGAAGAGTTCTCTTCTCTCTTATGCTCATACCGATCCCCCGCCAGAATTCTCCCTTGGCTCTTTGGGTTGGATATTGCGCATCGTAAGAATGGTCATGGCGATACCCGCGCAGACTATTGCGCTGTCTGCGATATTGAAGGTCGGCCAATTCGGAAGCTCAATCCAATCAATTACCTCTCCGCGCCATACCCCGGGTGGACGAACTGCTCGATCATAAAGATTTCCAACAACTCCGCCTAAAAGCGAGCCTAACGCTGCTCCCCAGAGAGGATTGGTGAGGTTTCGCATGTAGAAGATGATGAATCCAACAACAGCTAACTTCAACGAAGATAGAAGCAGCGTTGCATCAGCAAAAAGACTAAATGCAGCGCCAGAGTTTGTGGAGAAGCTCAATTGCAAAAAGTCACCAATCAATCGAAGCGGCTCTCGATACTGTAAATAGGACTCCGCCCAATTCTTCGTCGTTAAGTCAAGAGCAAAAACTGAGATGGCAATTGCAATGAAGAGTCGTCGCGCGCGATCAGCACGGGACGACTTCAGCGGCGCTCTTCCTTCTGTTTGCATAACATGCAGAGCGTTGCACGTGGAAAGACCTGGAGTCGTGCCTTACCGATTGGGTTTCCGCAATCTTCGCATCGCCCATATGTTTTGGTATCGATTCGCTCTAAAGCGCGCTCAGTTTGAAGAACCATATCGCGGGCGTTATAGACGAGGGACATCTCATGCTCTCGCTCAAAAGTCTTCGCTCCAGCATCTGCCTGATCGTCTCCAGCTCCTACGCCAGAAGCTTCTATCAAAGCATCCATCTCGCTTTCAACTTCTTCCAATTCTTTCTTCAAGCGCACTAAGTCTTTAGCTAACTCGCTTCTAATCGATTTCAATTCTGTTGCAGTCCAGTTTTCTGCACCTTCATTGACGATTAAAGGCGCAGGAGCAGCCTTGATTGGCTTTAGTGGGGCCGGCTTTTTGCCTGGCTTTGGTTTACGAATCGGAGGGGGCAGAACTAATCTCTTCTCTTCAACAACTACCACATCGCTAGCCTCAACTTCTGGCTTGTAAACGGAGATTGTTGTTGCACCCTTTGCAGTGCTACTTGTTAGTGCAGTCTTGTGCTGCCCTTTGATTATTTCTGCCTGAGGTTTCTTCGGAGGAATTTTCTTGGGTGGGATCTTCTTTGCAGCAGTTGGCTTGGCTGCAATTTTCTTAGCTGGAGCCTTCTTGGCTGGAGCTTTTTTAGCTGGCGCTTTCTTCACAGCCTTCTTAACGGCCTTATTGGCCGGACTCTTTTTTGGAGCAACTTTCTTGGCCGGAGCCTTCTTGAATTTAGCTACGGCTTTCGCAAGTTTCTTCTTTATCGGCACAGCGCCGAAGGCTAGGGGTTATTAGGTACAAATGCCACTCGCCACATGAAATTGGGCTCACTTGTTGGGCTATCTTGATGGGCTAAAATTCTCTAGTCGCAAGACGCCTTGTAAAGATTCGCAATGACTGGGCAATCACCCGAGAGCGAGTTGGAAGAAATGTGCCAATTGGCACACGTAGAACCGACTACAAGGTCACGAAGTGATCTATCGCTAGGTAGATAAGGCGGGTGGTACCGCGGTCGAACGATCGCCCCTCCAAAGAACTTGATCAGTCAAAACGGCTGGTTCTCTTGGAAAGGGATGAGTATTTCTAAGTCACCGTATGAGGCGCTGAGTCCTCAAATCGATCTCCCAAAAGTTGAACGAGAGATTCTCTCCTTTTGGAATACACAAGAGATTTTCCATAAGAGCCTTGCAGCTCGCGCCGGCGGTGAGTCATGGACATTCTATGAAGGTCCGCCAACTGCAAATGGAATGCCTGGCACCCATCATATTGAGGCAAGAGTTTTTAAAGATGTCTTTCCGCGTTATCACACTATGAAAGGCAAGTATGTGATCCGGAAAGCAGGCTGGGATTGCCATGGCCTTCCAGTAGAGATCGCAGTTGAGAAGGAATTGGGTTTCTCGGGCAAAGGCGATATCGAGAAATACGGAATCGCAAAGTTCAATGAGAAGTGCCGCGAATCTGTTCAGCGCCATGTAAGCGCATTTACTGAGATGACAGAACGCATGGGATTCTGGGTTGATTTTGATGAAGCATATTGGACGATGTCGGATGAATACATCGAAAGCGTCTGGTGGTCACTTGCCGAGATACATAAGAAGGGACTCTTGGTCCAAGATCACCGCGTAGCTCCATACTGTCCGCGCTGCGGAACCGGACTATCTGATCATGAATTAGCCCAAGGTTACGAAACCGTGACAGATCCCTCGGTCTATGTACGCTTCCCAATAACCAATGGTGAATTGGCTGAACTGAAAGCAAGTCTCCTTGTTTGGACAACTACTCCCTGGACCTTGGTATCAAATACGGCGGTAGCGGTAAATCCTGACGTCACTTACTTGGTAATCAAGACAAACAATGATGAGAAAGAGGAAGTTCTTGTAGTCGCCGAACCACTTGCAGAGAAAGTCTCTCCCGGTTTCGTGGAGTTGAAGCGGCTAACTGGTCGCGAACTCGAGCGCATCAGATACAAGAGACCCTTTGAACTAGTCGAAATTCCTGATGCCCACTTCGTGCTCCTTGCAGACTATGTCACAACCGAGGATGGAACGGGTCTAGTGCATCAAGCGCCTGCATTTGGCGCAGATGACCTAGCTACATGTAAGCGTTATGAGCTTCCGGTAGTGAATCCCGTTGCGCCTAATGGAAACTTCTTAGATGAGGTTGATTTAGTCGGAGGGAAGTTCTTTAAGGATGCAGACAAGATACTTATCAAAAGCCTGAAAGAGAGTGGGGCGCTTTTTCGCCACCAAACCTTCCAACATTCATATCCTCATTGCTGGCGCTGCCACACTCCCCTTATCTACTACGCACAACCATCCTGGTACATCAGGACCACCAAGATAAAGGAAGCACTGCTCCGCGAGAATGAGTCGACCGATTGGCATCCTGAAACTATCAAGACCGGCAGATACGGAGATTGGTTAAATAACAATATCGATTGGGCGCTCTCACGAAATCGATATTGGGGAACTCCTCTACCGATCTGGAAGTGTGAAGAGGGGCATGAAGTGGCTCTTCCTTCAAAGAGTGAGCTAGCAAGATTGGCGGGCAGGAATCTCGATGATTTGGAACTTCATCGACCTTATGTAGATGAGATCACTTTTCCTTGCGACAAATGCTCAAAGGAAATGACACGCACTCCAGAAGTGATCGACTGCTGGTACGACTCTGGTGCGATGCCATTCGCTCAATGGGGGTTTCCTCATAAGGCAGGTTCGAAAGATAATTTCGCGAAGGCCTACCCGGCTGACTTCATCTGTGAGGCGATTGATCAGACACGAGGTTGGTTCTACACCTTGATGGCGATCGGAACGCTGGTCTTTGATCAATCTTCCTACAAGACCGTTCTCTGTCTCGGTCACATACTTGATAAAGATGGCCGAAAGATGAGCAAGCACCTTGGTAATGTCCTTGAGCCAATGCCGCTGATGGATAGACACGGCGCTGACGCAGTGCGTTGGTACATGCTTGCATCTGGCTCGCCGTGGAGCGCTAGAAGAGTCGGTCACGACATCATCTCTGAGGTTGTTAGAAAGACACTACTTACCTATTGGAATACGGTCTCTTTTCTAGCACTTTATGCATCAGCATCAAACTACATTCCGGGCGACGTGACTCCGGTCGTTAATCGACCGATGATGGATCGTTGGATTTTGAGCGAGTTGAACCAACTTGTTCAGACGGTAGATCATGCCTATGCGGATTTTGACTCGCAGAAAGCTGGGACAGCTATCGCAAAATTCGTAGATGATTTGTCGAATTGGTATGTAAGACGCTCTCGCAGAAGATTCTGGGACGGTGAAAGCACAGCCCTTGCAACTCTCCATGAATGTATCGAGACGGTCACATTACTCATGGCTCCGATGGTGCCATTTATAACCGAACAAGTTTGGCAAGTACTAATTCGAAAAGTAACTCCGAGTTCCTCACTTTCGGTTCATTTAGCCGACTTTCCGAAAGCGAATGGTGAAGCTATCGATTTGAAACTATCTGAGGATGTTGCCCTTGCTAGACGCTTAGTCGAACTTGGTAGAGCTGCACGTGCCCAATCTCAGGTAAAGATAAGACAACCTCTATCTCGTGCCCTCATCGCAGCAAGTGGTTGGAAGAATCTTGCCGCGGAGCTAAAGGAGCAAATCGCGGATGAGTTGAATGTAGAGCAACTCGATGATCTCTCTAGCGCTCCAGACTTGGTCGATATCTCGATCAAGGCAAACTTCCGTTCGCTGGGAAGCAAATTCGGTGGAGCGGTACAGGAGATCGCCAAGACTCTTGCAAAGTTAGATGCCGCTAATCTCGTATCTAAAGTTAGAAGTAATGGCTCAGTTCAAGTCGACTACAGTGGCGGCAAAGCGGACCTAACCGCGGAAGACCTTGTAATCACAGAAACTCCACGCTCCGGTTGGTCAGTTGCTTCTCACTCCGGAGAGAGCGTCGCTCTTGACCTCGCTTTGGATGCTCGATTGATAGCCAAAGGCGTAGTTCGTGAAGCTATTCGGGCAATCCAAGATGCGCGAAAGGAATCTGGATTCGACGTTAGCGATCGAATCGAAGTTCTTTGGAATGCGAACGAGGATGTCTCTAGAGCAATAATGGAAGCAGCTGAGCACATCTCAGAAGAGGTTCTTGCGACAGCCTTCGTAAGAGAGAGCTCTCTGGCATTGGGTAATGATGAATTGGGACTTGTGCTTAAGTTGAAGCGAAACTAGAAGTTGTTTCGTATCTCCCATAGATCGGAGAAGATTGGAGTGAAGAGCGTCTGCCGGAGGTAATCGGCGCCGGCAGAACCGCCAGTCCCTGTCTTGCGCCCGATCGTTCGCTCCACCATCTTTACATGTCGATATCGCCACTCTTGTAGCCCTTCATCGATATCAACTAGTCGCTCGAAGACTAGGCCAGCCTCGGGATCATCTTTATGTATTTCGATGAGAACTTTTAGCACCTGGGGATGAGATTCATAGGAAAGTGTTACATCACGCATCAAGATCTCTTCTGGAATCTCATAACCACGCGAAGCAATGTAATGCAGAACAGAATCCCAGAGCGATCTCACGGACATCCAGTGCTCTACTCGCTCTTTGTCTTTGGGTAATAAATGCGCAGCAGCCCTCTTATCCCTTCTTCCGAGGATTGCTTCGACCTCTCTAAATTGCGCAGATTGGAATCCACTTGATTCACCTAATCTACTTCTAAATGAATTGAATTGCAGTGGCGTCATAGTCTCAAGGATGTCAATCTGAGCAACGCAAATCTTGAGGATCGTTCTAATTCGACCAAGTATTGAGAGTGCTCTGTGTGTATCACCATTCTCGAGAGCGACCTGTGCTGCTGCAAATTCATGGATCAATTCTTTGAACCAGAGCTCATAAGTCTGATGAATCACAATGAAGAGCAACTCATCATGCTCAGGTCCATCTGAGAGTGGCTGCTGCAGAGAGAGCAACTCGTCAACCTTAAGATAGTTGTTGTAATTCAGCGCTTGCTCGTGGCTCACGTTACTCGAGACTCCCCGACGGAGACCTTCTCGTACTGCCTAGTTGAGACAAGGTCCCTAATCCTTGCGAATCCATCAAAAACCTCGGTGTACGAAGTTGCTAATGGCGAGATAGCGAGACGGATGGAGTTAGGAGTTCTGTAATCCGCCACCGTGTTCGCATATTTGCGAAGGGCGATAGATATCCGTTCTGCATCTGGGTGCGCGATTGTTATATGTCCGCCGCGTCTATCTGGAGAGTTTGGGGTTACGAGTGAGAAACCTAGGGGTTGGAGCCATTTTTCATAGAGTTCGACCATCATCGAAGTTCCTATCGCACACTTCTTCTCGATTTCCGCAATGCCTGCCTCTTCTATCATTTTGAAGGAGGTATTGATACAGCGAAGTCCGATTATCGATGGGCTAGCGATCTGAAATCCTCGAATCGAATTATCCTTCTCGAATAGAGGTCCCATGGCGAACTGATCGCGTTGCGCAAACCAGCCTTGGATAGCAACCTGAAGTTCTTCTTGGATTCTCTTGTTCACATATAGCCAGGCCGGGGCGCCAGGACCTGAGTTTCCGTATTTATAAGTACATCCGACGGCCAAATCAACGTCGTCACGATCTAAGTTAAGTTCAATCGAACCAATCGCATGTGCCGCATCCCAAAGAGAGATGGCGCCATGTTTGTGGATTAGCTCTGTCAGCGCTTGAACGTCCTGCCTTGCTCCAGATCGATATTGGATGACTTGCAGGCTAACCAGCGCAACATCGTCACTCATGTACTTGGCCAAGAGTTCTGGGGTGATCAATTCGTTTTCGGAGATTTTTGTATCTTCATTATCGATTGTTATCAGATTAAGTCCATGAGAGGTCGCCAGACCTTGAAGTATGTAGCGATCTGTTGGGAAATTCGCAGCATCAGTGATGATGGTCTTCCTGCCTGGCCGGGCCTTGATCGCCGCCGAAGCGAGTTGATAAATGTTGACGCTGGTCGTATCGCAAGCGAGGACCTGACCAGGCGCTGCTCCTAAAGCGGATCTACCGATCAGATTTCCCGAGTTCTGAGCTTCATCTATCCAGTGGCCCCATCCAACAACTACTTCCCTGCCCCACTCATCATGGAGAAAGTCATTTATGGCCTTTACGGTTTCGTGTGGCAGGCGGCCGAGTGAGTTGCCATCCAAATAACAAGTGTCAGGATCGGTTATGACGAAACGCTTCTTGAACTCGCGTAACGGATCTTGATCATCGAGGGCTTTGGCATGGGAACGCTCCATACCTAAAGTCTAGGCTTTGATTTAACTAGCGCAAGATTCCAATCAATACTTGAATTCCGAAGAAGAGAACTATGAAGGAGAGATCCAAGGCTACTGGGCCTAAGCGAAGTGGCGGGATGAAGCGACGCACGAACGCTAGTGGTTTATCGGTAAGGATGTAGATCATCTCAGCAAGCGGCATCAGAATTCCGCGAGGCCGCCAACTTGGCCTGAAGAGGCGAACATAATCAAGGACTAATCGCGCAAAGAGAACAAGCAAGAAGAGATTAAGTGCGAGGATTATCCACGAGGTGAAATTAAGCAAGGCGCTCAGCTCTGATTGAAGAAGCTTGCTTGCGCAGCAGCGCTCTTCTCTTCTCCGCTAACAATTACATTTGGCGGGGTGAGAAGAAAAACTTTAGATGTCACTCTTTCGATAGTTCCAGCGTGACCAAAGACAAGCCCAGAGGCGAAATCAATTAGACGCTTTCTCTCTGACTCTTCCATATCGCTTAGGTTCATGATCACTGGATTTCCTTCACGGTAGTACTCGCCAATTGCGCGAGCCTCGCTATAGAAACGTGGAGTGATAGTGACGATGCGATCCATAGATGGGAGTACAGGTTGTGCTTCCACTACAGGTGCAACGCTTAACTTCGGGGATCGAACGCTAGGAGCCTGGGTCTTAGCTACTGGGTTAAGTGCACGAGTCGGAGCAGGCGCAACGGATCCATCATCTTCGGTGAGACCAAGGTAATTAGTCATTCTTCTAAGTGCATTAGCCATAGGGGAATTTTAGGGTTCTGGCTATCTTGAACCGAGGATTGAACTTCCAATCCTGATATGTGTCGCTCCAAATCTAAGTGCGACGGGGTAATCCCCACTCATTCCAGCCGAAATGAAGGCCGCGTCTGACTTTCTTGTACGAAGGCTTAAAGAGAGCTCATAGAGAAGCTCGAATCCAGGCGCCGGATCCTTGCCGAGAGGCGCGACTCCCATTACTCCGACTAATTCGATTGAATTGAACGCAAGGAGCAATTCGGAGAAACGATCGAATTCGCTCGGATCAATACCACTGCGCTTCTCGTTTCTCTCTCCTGGATCTAGGTTTACCTGAAGAAATACCTTCTGCCTTTTCCCTATAGTGCGCGCCGCTTCATCTATTTTCTGAGCGTGCGATTCTTTATCCAGTGAGTGGATGAAATCTGCCCAAGATACTATCGATCGAATCTTGTTGCTCTGGAGATTTCCTTGAAAGTGCCAGATTGAATCTTCAGGCAATACAGCTGACTTTTCTCTGCCTTCCTCGTCGCGATTCTCACCAAAGTTCCGTTCGCCTAATTGGTAGAGAATCTCGACATCACTTACCGGAAAAGTCTTGGTAACGACAATCAAGGTAGCGTTATCTGGAATATCTGATCTGACCTTCTTTAGGGCGGAGGAGATCTCGTTAATTCTCAACTCTCCAGGACTAATTTCGCTCACAACCAAACCACTCCGGCCTGTCTCCCAGTTACTCCATCTCGACGATATGAAAAATAGCCGGGCGTGTGATTTACACATAAGTCAGTGGCTCGATATCTGACACCGGCATTTCTCATCCGTGCTTGTAGCCCACCGGAAACATCTAAACATCTTCGCTTCTCATCTGTGGCAGATTCCGGATTTGAAGAGACAACTTCTCGGTAGGTTGCTAGATCAACTTCATAGCAATCACGACAGATTGAGGGGCCAATCTCTCCGGTGATCTCAGCATTGGTTATTCCATGATCATAGAAAACCTTCAAGGTTGCCTCAAAGACTTCTGCGACAAGTCCTCTTCGACCGACATGAACAGCTGCTACCGCTCTATCCGACTTCAACAGAAGCGGTGTGCAATCAGCGATCAGGGTTACTAGGGCAAAATTGGGCTCAGTTGTGAAAAGAGCATCTACTGATGGAGCAAAGTTGGGATTGGAGTCTCTGTCGATAATCGAAACTTCATTACCGTGGACCTGATTCATGAAGAAAATCTGATTTCGCGGGATACCAATCAACGAAGCCAGAATCTCTCGATTTCTGGCAACGCTTCCTGGTTCATCGCCTACATGCGTCGCAAGATTCAGTGAATCGTATGGACTAGAACTAACTCCACCCATTCGAGATGTAAAGAGAGTCTTGGCCATCTCGAATCTGCGGATCTACTTCATGAAATCTGGGACGTCGATATCGTCCTCAGAGACTAACTCCTCGAAAGTAATCCGTCGCTTAGGAGTCTGCGCGGGGGCATCCATGGCGACTTGGATTGGATCATTTGCAGGTATCGGATCTGCTTGACCGTTAAGACCCGCGGTGGAGATCACCGGAACCGACAATCGCTTGGGGGCGCCACCATCAAAGCCTGCCGCTATTACAGTGACTCGTACTTCATCGCCGAGGGAATCATCGATGACCGTTCCAAAGATGATGTTCGCATCTGGATGTGCGCTCTTAGCTACTAGTTCTGCGGCTTCACTTATTTCAAATAGACCCATATCGGAGCCGCCAGCGATAGAGAGTAGAACGCCATGTGCACCTTCTATTGATGCCTCAAGGAGTGGTGAAGAAATTGCAAGTTCTGCGGCGCGCGTTGCTCTCGCCTCACCACGGGCTGAACCGATTCCCATCAGAGCTGAGCCAGCGCCATCCATAACGCTCTTAACATCTGCGAAATCGAGATTGATTAATCCTGGTGTTGTTATCAAGTCGGTGATTCCTTGAACACCTGATAGCAACACTTGATCCGCAGTCTTAAAGGCTTCAGGCGCAGAAATCGAACGATCGGAGATGGAAAGAAGGCGATCGTTCGGAATCACAATTAAAGTGTCAACTTCTTTTCGCAGTTCTTCGATTCCGAGTTCTGCCTGGGTAGATCTGCGTTTCCCTTCAAAACTAAATGGTCGAGTTACAACGCCTACCGTTAGCGCTCCCAAACCTTTCGCAATCTTTGCTATTACCGGAGCTCCGCCGGTTCCAGTTCCGCCACCTTCGCCAGCCGTAACGAAGACCATATCCGATCCACGTAATACTTCCTCGATCTCTTCAGTGTGATCAATAGCTGCTTGCTTTCCAATCTCTGGATTAGCACCGGCGCCAAGACCGCGAGTTAACTTTCTTCCAATATCAAGTTTCACATCTGCATCACTCATAAGAAGAGCTTGCGCATCGGTGTTGATTGCGATGAATTCGACTCC
>CAZFQY010000029.1:0-10935 GCA_964521265.1 uncultured Clavibacter sp. | reverse complement strand
ATAGGGGCGTGAGCGTAGACAAGCCGAACTCGATCCAAGACCTCCACCTCTCCCAGCTAGTCGATACCAATCCTGAGGAGACTGCTGAGTGGCAGCAATCCCTCGAGGCCCTTATCAAGCATGCTGGACCGCAACGCGCTCGTTTCTTAATGCTCTCTCTACTTAAGCAGGCTCATGAGAAGAAAATCGGACTTCCAAATCTCCGTTTAACCGATTACATGAACACGATCCCTCCCGATAAGGAACCAGCATTTCCGGGAGATGAATTCTTAGAGCGCCGCATTCGTGCCTATATCCGCTGGAATGCGGCCATCATGGTGCACCGCGCGCAACGTCCTGGCGTTGGAGTTGGCGGACACATCTCTACCTTCGCCTCATCTGCTGCACTTTATGAAGTTGGTTTTAATCACTTCTTCCGCGGCAAGGATCATCTTGGCGGTGGCGATCAGATCTTCTATCAGGGACACGCCTCTCCTGGAATGTATGCACGCGCATTCCTCGAAGGAAGATTGAGCGAGAAACAACTTGATGGCTTCCGTCAGGAACTTTCCAATCCTGGTGGCGGACTCTCTTCTTATCCGCACCCAAGGCTTATGCCTGAGTTCTGGGAGTTCCCAACCGTTTCAATGGGACTTGGCCCAATCAATGCAATCTATCAAGCGCGCTTTAATCGCTACCTGCATAACCGTGGCATCAAAGACACATCAGATCAACGCGTATGGGCATTCCTCGGTGATGGCGAGATGGATGAACCCGAATCAGTTAGCGCGCTAACGCTCGCCGCTCGTGAGAATTTAGACAACCTAACTTTCGTAGTGAACTGTAACTTGCAGCGTCTCGATGGTCCGGTCCGTGGAAATGGAAAGATCATTCAAGAACTCGAAGCGCTATTTACTGGTGCTGGTTGGAATGTAATCAAAGTTATTTGGGGTCGCGAGTGGGATCCGCTATTCGCAATGGATTCCGAGGGCGCTCTTGTTGATCTTATGAATGCAACGCCAGATGGTGATTTCCAGACCTACAAAGCTGAGAGTGGAAAGTTCGTTCGCGAGAACTTCTTCGGCCGTGACCCAAGAACAGCGGCGATGGTTGCTAATTGGAGTGATGACGATATTTGGAATCTAAAGCGCGGTGGCCACGATTATCAGAAACTCTTTGCTGCCTATAAGGCTGCTTCTGAGCATAAGGGCCGTCCAACAGTGATTCTTGCTAAGACGATCAAGGGCTGGACCTTGGGATCACACTTCGAGGGACGTAACGCCACCCACCAGATGAAGAAGTTGAAGAAGGATGACTTGATTGCGTTACGAGATCGCCTATATCTAGAAATTCCAGACGATAAGTTGGATGAGAAGTTGCCACCTTATTTCCATCCAGGTCAGGAGTCTCCTGAGTACAAGTACATGATGGATCGTCGTGGCGAACTCGGTGGGTCGATTCCGAAGCGCAGAAATCATTCTCGACCATTGCCACCGCCAGCTGAATCCCACTTCGATGTAGTGATGCGCGGTTCGGGCAACCAGGAAGTTGCGACCACCATGGCTTTCGTGCGACTTTTGAAGGATCTCGCTAAGGATGAAGGAATCGGAGCTCGAATCGTCCCGATCATCCCTGACGAAGCGCGCACCTTCGGTATGGATTCACTCTTCCCAACGATGAAGATCTACTCACCTCATGGACAGAAATACATATCGGTGGATCGCGAGCTTGTTCTAAGTTACAAGGAATCCACTAGCGGTGTGATTCTTCATGAAGGCATAAACGAGGCCGGCTCTACCGCTTCATTTACCGCTGTCGGTACTTCGTACTCGACTCATGACGAACCGATGATTCCGGTCTATATCTTCTATTCGATGTTTGGATTCCAGCGCACCGGTGATGCTTTTTGGGCAGCCGCCGATCAAATGGCGCGCGGTTTCGTAATGGGAGCTACGGCGGGACGCACAACACTCAATGGCGAAGGCCTTCAACATGAGGATGGACATTCACAACTTCTCGCTTCTACCAATCCTGCGGTGGTCTCTTATGACCCAGCTTTCGCATTCGAAGTTGGACATATAGTCAAAGATGGAATTCGCAGAATGTATGGTGAAAACAGCGAGAACATCTTCTATTACCTAACTGTCTATAACGAGCCTTACTTGCAACCAGAAGCGCCTACGAATCTTGACGTTGAGGGCCTTCTTAAAGGTATCTATCTCTACTCCCCTGCTGCGAAGAATGGAAAGAAGAAACGCCGCGCCAACATCTTGGCCTCTGGAATCGCTGTAAATGCAGCGCTAAAGGCGCAGAAGATGCTTGCTGACGAGTGGGGCGTACAGGCCAACGTTTGGAGCGTTACTTCTTGGAATGAATTACGACGCGATGGGCTCGAAGTCGATCGCCATAATCTTCTTCATCCCAAAGATAAGAAGCAGGCATACCTGACGACGAAGCTTGCCGACTATGACGGTAGCGTCCTTGCGGTTAGTGACTTCATGCGAACTGTCCAAGATCAGATTTCACCTTGGGTACCACAGGGCTTCACCTCTCTTGGTACAGATGGTTTTGGACTCTCTGACACGCGCGGTGCGCTCCGTCGCCATTTCAAGATCGATGCTGAGTCGATAACTGTTGGAGTTCTTGCCCAACTTGCGAAAGAAGGTAAGTTCTCGGTGGCTAAAGTTCAAGAGGCTGTCGATAAGTATCGCCTTAATGATGTAACTGCTGCAGATCCTGGAAATACAGAAGGAACTGGATGATAGGTCGCTTTCCGATCCTGGAAATCTCCCCCGTCACTTTCTTTGGGGGCGAGTTCATCGGCGCGAAAGCGATTCCAAATGAACGGTTGCCGATTGGTGCAACCATAATTCGAGAAGGTCACGATTCCTTCGAGGCGTTCGCTGTTCTGATTGATCCTAAAGGTAAGGAAGTCGCCCGCGTTGGAATGCGTGAGATTTGGCCGAAGAGTTCGCGTTTTGAAGCTTTCCTGACTCCGGACAAAGTGGGTACTTGGAGCTTCTATATAGAGGTAATCGCCGAGAACCCTGGTGAGTTTAAGAAGACTCTCTCATCTAGAAGCGATACCTATCCCATCAAAGTCGAACGCGAACGCGCACTGGTTGGAAGTTGGTACGAGTTCTTTCCAAGAAGCGAAGGTGCGATAAAGAATCCAGATGGAAGTATCACTCCTGGAGATTTAAAGAGCGCTGCAAAGCGGATCCCGGCGGTCGCGGAGATGGGATTTGATGTTCTTTACATCCCACCCATCCATCCCATCGGTTTCTCGCATAGAAAAGGTAAAAACAACAGCCTTAATGCGCAACCGAGCGATCCTGGCGTTCCATGGGGAATCGGAAATAGCGCAGGCGGACACGATGCTGTGAATCCAGACCTTGGGACTATGAAAGATTTTGAGGAGTTCATCAAAGTCGCGAAGAAGAACGACATTGAAGTAGCTATGGATCTTGCTCTGCAGTGCTCGCCAGATCATCCATGGGTGAAGAGCAATCCGGAGTGGTTTACAAAACGAGCCGATGGAACGATCGCATATGCCGAAAACCCTCCTAAAAAATATGAAGATATCTATCCCATAAATTTCGATAATGATTATCCCGGTTTGTTTAAGGAAGTACTTCGAATCGTTACTTTCTGGATCGACAAGGGCATCTCCATCTTCCGCGTGGATAATCCTCACACTAAGCCAGTTCACTTCTGGCAAGAGTTGATCAGAGAAGTGAATTCAAAATATCCTGAAGTTGTCTTCCTATCAGAAGCCTTCACCAATCCACCGATGATGCACGCCTTAGGTAAGGCAGGTTTCCAGCAGTCCTATACATACTTCACCTGGCGAGTGACCAAGCAAGAGTTGACTGACTACGGTCGCGAAGTCTCACAACACACAAGCGCTTTCTTTAGACCTAATTTCTGGGTTAATACACCTGACATCCTCCCATTCCATCTACAGAGTGGAAATCCAGCCGTATTTGCTCTCCGAGCTGTTCTTGCAGCGACTATCACTCCATCTTGGGGAATGTATGCCGGATACGAACTCTATGAACATCTTCCGATTGCTGAAGGTAAAGAGGAGTATCGCGATAGCGAGAAGTATGAGATTAAAGTGCGTGATTGGGATGGAGCAGCCAAAAAGGGATTAACTCTCGCTCCCTTTATAACTCAACTTAATGAGATACGCAGAAAGAATATTGCTCTTCAAAGGCTACGCAATCTTCACTTTCACCCAACCGACTCTGAACAGATAATCGCTTACTCAAAACGTGAGGGAGACAACTTAGTTCTAGTAGTAGTAAACCTCGACGGCTTTCATGCTCAAGAGACCGTTATTCACTGGGATATGTGGGCTCTTGGGATAGAGAAAGAGAGCTTTGAGGTGCTGGATTTGCTCGATAACAAGACTTATAGCTGGAGCCCAAATACCTACGTAAAACTCGACCCAGCCCGCCCGATCGGAAAAGTAGCGCATATCTGTCGCGTGAAGCTTTGATGCTAAAGGCAATTCGGCGCCTCTTTGGTGCAAGGCAGAAGTTTCAATCCCCTCCCGCTGGGTATCTAAATCCACATTCCACTTTAGGTGAACTAGATCTACATCTGATCACAGAAGGTCGACATGAGAAGTTATGGAGTGCGCTAGGTGCACACGTCCGTCGTGATGATCAGGGAAAGTTAATCGGAACTGCATTTTCGGT
This sequence comes from uncultured Clavibacter sp., assembly GCA_964521265.1. Lineage (GTDB taxonomy): Bacteria > Actinomycetota > Actinomycetes > Nanopelagicales > Nanopelagicaceae > MAG-120802. Next base: position 6,250 of record CAZFQY010000029.1, on the reverse strand, counting down.
CTGGGCTCCTAATGCACGTGCGGTGAGTTTGATTGGTGACCATAACTTCTGGGATCGAAAGACCAATCCGATGATTCCACTCGGAGCAAATGGTTTATGGGAAGTGTTCATTCCTAATGTAGGCCCCGGACTTAAGTACAAGTTTGCGATTCATACCCGTGATGGTCGCTGGGTTGACCACGCCGATCCGCTTGCTCGTCAGACAGAAATTCCGCCTGCAACAGCTTCAGTGGTAAACGAATCAAGTTACGCGTGGAGCGATAAAGATTGGATGACTTCTAGAACCGAATATCAAGCATGGCGTTCGCCCGTTTCCATCTATGAAGTACATCTCGGTTCATGGCGTCCCGGACTTAGCTACAAGGAATTAGCAATTGAGTTAAGCAAATACATGAAAGAGCTCGGATTCACTCATGTGGAGTTCTTGCCGGTCACGGAACATCCATATAGCCCTTCATGGGGTTATCAAGTCACTTCTTACTTTGCGCCCACCTCTCGATTCGGAACTCCGGATGAGTTTCGGTTCTTAGTAGATCACCTACATAACGAGGGAATTGGCGTTCTCCTTGATTGGGTCCCAGCTCACTTCCCCAAAGATGAATGGGCCTTAGGTCGCTTCGATGGAACAGCGCTCTATGAGCATGAGGATCCACGCCTCGGTGAGCACCCTGATTGGGGCACCTATATCTTCAACTTTGGACGTAATGAGGTTCGCAATTTCCTAGTAGCAAGCGCTCTTTATTGGCTAGATGAATTCCATATCGATGGCCTTCGCGTCGATGCCGTCGCGTCTATGTTGTATCTCGATTACTCGCGTAAAGAGGGTGAATGGTTACCAAATGAGCACGGCGGACGCGAGAACTTAGAGGCCGTTCGCTTCCTACAAGAAGCGACCGCAACTGCATATAAGCAGTTTCCAGGGATCATGATGATTGCTGAGGAGTCAACGGCTTGGAGCGGCGTTACTAAACCGACCTCAGAGAATGGTTTGGGTTTTGGATTCAAATGGAACATGGGTTGGATGCATGACACCTTGCAATATCTAAAGCATGAGCCGGTGCATCGTGTGTACCATCATAATGAGATTACCTTCTCAATCCTCTATGCATGGAGTGAGAATTTCCTCTTGCCACTTTCACATGATGAAGTTGTTCATGGTAAAGGTGCACTTGTTAATAAGTTTCCAGGAGACCGCTGGCAAAAGGTTGCAACGCTCCGCGCACTCTATGGCTATATGTGGTCACATCCTGGAAAGAAGCTGCTCTTCATGGGCTCCGAATTTGCTCAGAATGATGAGTGGCGTGAATCCCAATCCCTAGATTGGCATCTCACTCAATATGGCGAACATCGCGGGGTTCAACTTTTACTTTCAGAGTTGAATGCAATTTACAGAGAATTGCCAGCTCTATGGGAGCGCGATATGTCTTCAGAAGGATTCCAATGGCTTATTGGTGATGATTCGGCAGGAAACACTCTCGCCTTTGCTAGATGGGATGATGCTGGCAGGCCTTTGGTTTCTGTAACCAACTTTTCCCCTGTCCCCCATGAGTCTTATTCGCTACCACTTCCGATAGCTGGTGATTGGGTTGAGCTGCTAAATACAGATGATTCGAAATATGGTGGATCTGGAGTGATAAATCAGCAGGTTGATTGCGTCGAAAGAACGGAACGTGGCTTTAACTATTGCGCAACTGTTCGAATTCCGCCATTGGGAACCGTCTGGTTCACCCTAAAAAGCTGATTACTTTTTCGGCTGGCTAGCTGCAGCAACGAAGAATGCGACAAGGATCAGGGCTACTCCAGGGATTATCAGCGCTATTGGAAGCGAAGCTATTCCTGCTACGACGGAGATAATGGATCGCGCGCCTAGCGTCAGAACTTGATTAACGGCTCCCAGTTCAGCGATCGCAACACCGCCAGGCTTATCGGATCGGGCGGAGGCATATCCGAAGAAGAGCGGACCGACGAAGGAGATTCCGATTCCACAGAGAAGAGATCCAATACAGAAGATCGCATAACCAAGGTAGAGATTGGTCTCTTTGAGTTCAAGGCCTAAGAAGAGGCTGACGAGGAATATGACTCCGCCCATAACCACAAATGGCTGGACCATCTCTTTATCGCTTCTATTTCCTTTGAGTCTTCCATAGCTCAATCTTCCGATAATCATTGAGCACATAAACAAGAAATATGGGATAACCGCTAGCGATTTGGATACGCCAAACTCCTGACGGGCCAAGATTGTCGCCCAATCTCCCATAGCCATCTCAAGCAATAGCGCGCATAAGAACCCGAGACTGACAACCCAATCTATTGAGAATGAGCGCATCATCTGGCCGAGGGTGACAATCTCATCCTCCTCTGTAACTTCATTACCTTTCAAGAGGATCGGCTTCAAGCGATTGAAGGCTCGTAACTTCAAGAGCAAGACAATTGAGATAAGCGGATAGATATGCCAATTTAATGAGACGCTAGATGAGATAAGCAGCGCGATGAATGCCGTCGCGACTGCTCCAGCGGTCCATAGGCCGTGGAGCATTGGAATTATCTGATTACCACTTTCAGATTGTCTATGAAGCGCTTGGGCGTTGATAGATATGTGGTACGAGGCCCATGCGAAGCCACAGATTATGTTTACTATCGTGTAGATCAAGGCGCTTTTTAGTTCAATCAGAATTCCAATGGTCACATAAGTCATAACTGCGCTCGTGACGCAGACTTTGAAGACCCCTAGGCGATGCACGATGTGCCCCATTGTCAGGTGAGCGCAAAGCGCTCCGATAGAACCGCTTATATTCACAAGTCCAAAGACTGTGGTTGAGACGCCCAGATTCTCTTTTATATCAGGTAGACGTGGAGCGAGACACATGACGCCTAGGCCAAAGAGGAAGAAGATCGCTTGAAGGTCGCGCTTCTCTCTGCCCTCTATGGGCTTTCCGGGAGCTGATGTCATTAGAAGAGAGCGCTCGCCAAGGCCTGTCGGGACTTGATCAGATCTGGATCGCTGGGATCAACCAGTTGGAATAGCAAGAGCAGGTGTTCCTTAGCTTTGTTCCTATCTTCGCCTGACATATTTCTAACAGCCTTCAATAATCTTTCAAATCCGCTCTTATGTCGGCCAGTCGCTACTTCAACATCAGCAGCCATCAATTGATCCTGGAGAGAATCAGGTTTCTCGTTGGCATCCTTTATCGTCCGCTCGAAATCCAAAGAAGAGATTCGAAGGGCTAGTTCACATTGTGCCAAACCGAGTTTGGCCATCGGTTCGTTAGGTTCACGCTGTAGCCAATTACGATAAGCCATAGCTGCGCCTGAGTAGTCACCTTTTTCGAGCGCAGAAATCGCTGCTGCTTCTTCCGGTTCCATCTTCGGTTCTGGGATCTCCGGTACTTCAACTTTCATACCGCGTTCTTTGGCAATCTTGAATATCTGGACAATCAGCGCGCGTAGTAAATCTTCGCGATTAGGCACCTCAGGAAGAGGAAGCATCTGTTCATCTATAAATACAACAGCGGCTGGAAGGCTTTGGATACGAAGCGCCTGAATTAATTGTGGTTGGGTCTCAACATCTATCGCCCCAAATTTCCAACTACCTTTATCTTCAGTAGCAAGTTTCGCGAGTAGATCTCGGAGCTCAATTGTGACTGGGGCCCGATCGGTATAGGCAATCAAAAAAACCGGTAATTCCTTCGAAGCCTGGACGAAGTCGGACATGAAATTCTCGACAGTGGCTGAGAGAAAGTTCGCTTGAGGCGCTCCAGGGGCTGGTTTTGGTTTTGTGAGTGAACTTAGGTCAAAGGCTTGACCAAAGTTCTTAGGAAGTTGCGGCATACTCACAGACGGATTCTCTCAAAATTCCAGTGGATTCATGACTACAAAGAAGCTCCCGAATCAGAGCGATATGGAAGTACTTCGGCGATGTAATCCTCTGTGGCCCGCTCCAGACCAACATCATGTCCAGCCTTCTCACCCAAGTACCAGCGGTGCTCGAGTACTTCATGGAAGAACTGGGCATCCTCGATTCGCCCCCGCATTGACTCGGGAACGGAGTTAACTACTTTGAGGAAGACCTCGTGCAACCAACGCTGAGCTGCCTCATGCTTATCTGGAGTTTTCGCGATCTCTCGGGAGCGGAAGCGATCAAATGAAGCAAGGATTCTTTTCGCTTGTAACTCTTCGACTTCCAACCCCATCAACTCCTTGAGGCGTTGGGAGTGATAGTTCGGTGCGACAAGCTTCGGAGTGAACTTGAGCGTCCCGGTTTCACCCTGTACTTGAAGATCTACCTCTTCAACAGCAAATCCCAGATCTTGTAGCGAACGCATCGCTTTTTCAACGGCATGGCGATCGCTCGCAGGTAGAAGTTGTGGCTCGCTTAAGGCGCTCCAGATCCTTCGATAGCGCTTGATTACTGATTCACTTGCGCGAACAGGATCCATTCCCGGGAAAAGAACTCCTGATAATTTGAGATCCTCTAATTCGGCAGCAACATTGAATCGGACAATATCTAAATCATGCTCCCGTTGACCATCACTTAGCCTCTTTTGAAATTCCCCAGTTTCTGCATCTACAAGGTAAGCGACGAATCCTTCGGCATCACGACGGAAGAGCGCATTAGATAGCGAGCAATCTCCCCACCAGAATCCCAGTAGATGTAATCGCACCAACAAATAGGCAAGTGCGTTAGCCATATTGAAGACTTCATGTTGCGTGACGGTTCCACTGAGAAGTACTCGATACGGCAGTGAATACGGAAGAAAGCGAGTCACGATCGCACACGGCAATTCACTTCCATCATGAGCTGTACGCCCATCAACAACGGCGACTTGGGCAACAGATGGCGCACCTCGAAGTCCCAACTCGCGAAGCGCTTCATATTCACGGTGAGCAAATTCGGGAACGGTCTCTTTTACTGCGTAAATCTCGCTATCTGGATCTGGCGTTGAGCGAACTAGTCGCACGATATGTCTTGAGATACCGCGTTGGGCGGCAAGAGATGGATCCTCGGGCCACTCCTCCAACGGTCTTTCCCAAGGTAAATTAGTAAGGGTCGCGATCTCCTCACCTAGACCAGTGATTCTTAATTGCGACTTGTGGGGCGACATGGTCGTAATTCTTTCAGGCTCTAGACTTCTCGTATGGCGCGCATAAAGAGAGTCTTTAAGAAATCAAGTGATAAATCTCCCGAAAATCCTGGCGTGGGTGAGGATTTTGGCGCAAAGGGTGACCCAATCAATGTCCAGCATCCGTTCTACTTTGGTTTTCTTGCTACAACTGGCGCACTAGTCGCATTTGCACTTCTTCAGGCTCTTCAATCTGCAACTCAAGTATTCATTCTCATCATCATTTCCCTCTTCTTAGCGATGGGTCTTAATCCTGCCGTCTCCACGCTTGAGCGGAGACTGGCTAAACGCGGATACGCGGTATCAGCAGTGGTAATTCTTGTATTGCTATTCGTAATTCTTGCCGCTCTAGTTGTCATTCCTCCGGTCTTCTCTCAAGTAAATGACTTAGTGGAGGGCGCTCCACAACTAATCGACTCATTACGAAATAACAAGACATTCCTTGCTCTCGATGAAGATTATGGATTGATAAGAACTCTTGAGGACAAGTTCCAAAGTTGGTTCACTGATGGCGCACTCATAACCGGTGCTTTCGGGGGCGTGCTTGGTGTTGGTCGAACAGTTCTATCTGGCGCCTTCTCTGCGTTGACGGTCTTGATACTAACTCTCTATTTCCTATATTCACTGCCATCAGTTACTAAGGTCTTCTATCGACTAGCTCCTGCATCTAGACGCGAGCGAGTTTCAAAGATTGGCGATGCGATCATCGCTCGGGTTGGAGCCTTCGTAGGAAGCCAGATTCTTATCGCCTTTTTCGCTTCGATCTTCGTCTTCTTCTTGGGACTTGCCCTCGATCTTCCTTATGCAGCCGCCCTGGGTATGTTGATTCTCTTCGTTGCGCTGATCCCTCTTGTTGGTCACTTCATTGGTGGAAGCATCGTTGCGCTAGTTGCGCTCACTCAATCCCCAACTAAAGGCGTCTTAGCGCTCCTGCTCTATACCCTTTACGTACAAATTGAAAACTACTTGATCACTCCTAGGATCATGAAGCGCACCCTTGCAATTCCTGGTCTCGTCACAATCGTCGCCGCGCTCTTGGGTACATCTCTGCTCGGCTTGGTCGGTGGCGTGCTAGCTGTCCCAATTGCGGCTGCGATCCTGTTGATTATGGATGAAGTCGTATTTCCAAA
>CAZFQY010000028.1:5485-12182 GCA_964521265.1 uncultured Clavibacter sp. | reverse complement strand
GAAGAAATCAGACGCGCCTTTCCTGTTTTTAGATTGACGCAGTTTCTTACCTCTTCACCCTGAGCTGCACTAGTCTCGAAAATGGGGAATATAGAAAACGCCAATAATGTGGCAATGACACCCCTAGCAAATATTCCTTTAGCCACTAAGAGAAGGTATTAACTCGCTTAGTCTTCTGGGAGATTACTTTGAATATTGCGACTTTCCCATGATAAATCCGAAAGATTGTGTTCTTCTCTTGATAATCTCGTGAGATGAAACTTTCCCGCTCTACTTTGATTTTCTTGATTTCTATTGTTCTGACTGCGCTAGCAACTCCGGCGAAGGCCGAGTTTTCTTACGTATATCCCGTTGCTGGATGTAAGACAACATTTCCTTGGTATCACCACGACTACCCAGCCGCAGATATCAAGGCACGACTGGGTTGTGCTTTTGTGGCGCCAATAGGTGGAATAGTTCAAGATGTGAGTCGAAAAGATCGTTGGAGCGGAAGGACAAATCTTGGACAGGATCGCGGAGGGTTATCAGTTTCGATAATTGGCGATGATGGAGTTCGTTATTACGGTTCACATTTATCAAAAGTGGAAGAGGGAATTGAATCCGGAGTTCGCGTTGAGGCTGGCCAGAAACTTGGTGAGATCGGAAGATCGGGAAGTGCGCGAGGAATTCCACGGCCGCATCTTCACTTCGGAATCTCGTATCAGACAGAGCCGGGCGATTGGGAAATTCGACGTGGTGTAGTTAGGCCTTGGAAGTATCTAGAGGCTTGGAAGAAAGGGGAGAGCCTTTCGCCAGTTAGAGAAGTGGCTCGGGCAAAGAAACGAGCCGGGAGATAGGTAAGTTGCAATAAAAAAAGCCCCGAGTTTCCTCGGGGCTTTTTTGAAGAAAGTGGATTTAGTTAGCAACCACTTGGTCAGCCTGTGGGCCCTTTGGGCCTTGGATGACTTCAAATGAAACGGACTGTCCCTCTTCGAGTGACTTGTAGCCATTTCCTTGGATTGCTGAGTAGTGAACGAAGACGTCCTGTCCGCCGCCATCTACCGCGATGAAACCGAAACCCTTTTCAGAGTTGAACCACTTTACTTTGCCTGTTGCCATGTAGCTTTATTCCTTCAGTCTTAATGGGACAAACGAGATTTTCTAGCTTGTCAGTCTTCCCGTCTTCCAGACCAAACAAGCACAAGCAAGCGGTTTTCGAAAAGCGTTGGACTAGAGCAGAGCCTACCTTGATTAAAAGCCCCCTCTGACCGCTCATTTCTCAGCTATGGACAACCTCTAATAAAGAGGTGAAGATTGGGTTCTGAAGATTGCATGAGGCAGATGGGCTGGGGAAGGTCGCATCTGCTCATGGATGCGGCTTGCTACCTCAAGGAGCTGCTATGAAGACGTTGCCGAGCGTTGGTTTCGGTCCCACCCATGGATACCTCTATATACATGCTGCCCCTCGAGCAGTCCTGAAGAATCTTGAATGGGGAATGGCTGAGGTATTACAAATGCCAACATCCCTCAAGTGGGATCCACAACCGCTTCTGAGCGGCTCGCATAGAACCGAGGTCTCTTGGAATGGAATTCAAGGTACTGGATCGCGATTGGTCAGCACCCTTAAGGGTTGGCATTACATAACCTTCGAGTTATTCGAATCGTCGAGTCAAGGAAGCGATGGTTCGCTTTATATGTTCACTCCAGAGTTGGGATTGTTTAGAGGAACCATCAGTCCACACGGTGACTTGATCATCAACGAGAATCAGATTCAAAAAATCTTAAGTGAAAATCTAAGTCCAGTTCTTTCACTTGAGGAGATTGAGAACTTATTGGGAAAGAAATGGGATGAAGCGCTCGACCCTTACCGACATTTGTCCCTAGGCGGCGAGGATCTCGGTGCTAGGCTTTCAGTATGAACGGTGAAAACTCGCGCGAGAAATCAGTTGCTCTAGTTATTGCAGCAGCGATAGTCGCAATTGCCATGGGCCTGGGTCTTTCTCAAGTTGGAAAAGGATTTGCATCACGGACAAGTGAAGGCATAACTGTTACTGGCTCAGCTCGCGTTGATGCGGTAGCAGATAAAGTCGTCTGGCAATTGAATGCAGAATTTGTCTCTCCAACCCAGAGCGTTGCGGTCGCACGAGTGACATCTTCCGTTGAAGCCATCGTTAAGTACTTAACGGATGGCGGAATCCCTCAGGACTCGATTGAGTTTGGCTCACTTTCTGCATTTGGACAAGAAGAGTGGGTTAATGGAGCGAGCACTGGACGAATCTCCAGTTATCGCGCCTCGAGAACTGTCACTGTACGAACTGATGATGTTGAAAAAGTAAAGGAATTGAGCACCAACCTAGGAACGCTTCTTGAAGCTGGCGTTAATGTCTCTAACTACGGTCCCCAGTATTACGTCTCTAAGTTAAATGAGCTTCGCCCAGAACTACTAGAGCAAGCAGTAAAGGACGCCCAAGTTAGAGCTGAAGCTATAGTCGCAGCGACTGGTGGTTCAGTTGGAAACATCATGAGCGTACGTTCAGGCCCATTCCAGGTCACTTCACCTGACTCTGTAGATACATCTGCAGGTGGCTTCTATGACACTTCCACGATTGATAAGACCATTACCTCAACGGTGACGGTCGTATTCAAGGTCAAGTCGTAGATCGATTCACGAACCAGATCTGTGCGCTATAGGGGGCAACGAGAATCTTGTCGCTCGGTTTACATAGCCGCGGTTGCAACTCAGCGATTCTCTGAGAAGAATCGAAGACAGTCCTAAAACTATCTCCCCAAGTTTGATTGGGAAGAATAACTTCCAACTCTTCGCCTGCGCTATTCAGTATTACGAATAGCCCTTGCTTGTGGGACGCGTCAACTAAAAAGGCTAAGTGTCTAAGGGAGTTGTCTTGCCAGGTATGTGAAGTCATCTCAAGCCCCTCTTTATTGAACCAGGCGAGATCCTTTCGCTTTGTTCCTTGATCAAGCGCTCCAGTAAAGAATTCATCTATAACTTCAACCATGTAGGTCGTTCGAATTTTTGAGAGCGATGCAAGAGATTCAAATAGATCACTCTGCTCTCCAATTTTCTGCCAATCAAGCGCCCAGCCTCCATTGAAATTCTCTGGGGCATTCCATGGCAAATCTGGATTTAGAGAATATGCGTTGTTCGAGCCTGATTGGGTCCGCGCAATCTCATCTCCCATAGTCAGCATGGGAACACCAGAGGAGATCATGAGAGTCGCCAATAGTGATTTCTGTAGTGTCGTGCGGATTTGATTGATTATCTCGTTCTCGGTTGAGCCCTCATGGCCAGCGTTCCAGGATCGGTTCTGGTTACTTCCATCGTTGTTGCCCTCTTGATTCATCTCATTATGTTTCTCCTGATAAGAGACCAGATCGCTCAAGGTAAAACCATCATGAGCTGTAATGAAATTTATAGAACTCGTTGGACCTCTAAAGTAGAAGATGTCATTAGAGCCTGCGATGCGCGAGGCGAGGTCTGAGACGCCATTACTATGGCCGCGAGCAGAATCAGCGAGCCAGAATTGGCGAACGGCATCGCGATAAGCATCATTCCACTCTCGCCATGGATGAGGAAAGTCGCCTAATGCGTAACCGGCGATATCCCAAGGCTCGGCTATGAGCTTTCGCTCTCGAAGTATGGGATCGGCTGAGATTGCTGAAATCAGTGGTCCGTAAGTGTCAATTCCGCCGTTTCTAGCGAGCGCAGTCGTTAAGTCGAAACGAAATCCGTCTACACCTATTACTTCACTCCACCAGTGGAGAGAATCAATTATTAGTCTTGAAACAAAGGGGCGGCGAGTATCCAGAGTGTTGCCACATCCAGTCACATCCTCATATTGATCATCAACGAGATGGCGATAGAAAGTCTTGTTATCGATTCCCCGGAAAGAGAGAGTCGGTCCAGATTTACCTTCTTCGGCAGTGTGGTTATAGACCACATCAAGTATTACCTCTATACCAGCTGCGTGAAGCGCATCAACGCTAATCTGTAATTCTCGAATCGGATCTTCTGTCGCGGCGTATGCTCGATGTGGTGCTGAAAACGCGATCGGGTTGTAGCCCCAATGATTGACTCGACCGCGTGAGCGAACCGACGTCTCACTAAGAAAGTGATGAATTGGTAGTAATTCGATTGATGTAACACCCAGTTGTTTCAAATGTGCGATGACCGTGGGATGGGCGAGCGCTTTGAATGTTCCCCGTTCACTCTCAGGTATTTCAAGATTCCTAAAGGTCAGCCCTTTGACATGAGCTTCATAGATCAAAGTTTGATTCCAAGGAATATTTGGTCGAGCTATCTCTCGGCGATGAGTATCGGTTACAACAGAGAGTGGAACGAATTGGGAAGAGTCCCGCTTATCTTGCATTTCCAGGTACCCGTTGCCTAGAGCATCATTTGCTTGGTGGCCGAATATCTCGGCCGAGCTCTTCAAATCTCCGTGAAGGAGATGTGCATAGGGATCAATCAGAACTTTATTTGGGTTGAATCGCCATCCTTGATCGGGGCGCCAAGGTCCGTAGACGCGATAGCCGTATTTCTGTCCCGCCCTGACTCCGGCGAGATAGCCATGCCAGATTGGACCATCCCGATGTGCGAGGGAGAAGCGGGTTTCGGTGAGTTCGCCATTGGCCTCATTAAAAAGGCATAACTCGACAGCATCTGCGGCGGGTGCCCAGAGCGCGAAGTTGGTTCCCTCTGCTGTTACTTGGGCGCCCAGGTTTCGGGGATCAGCTGGCCTCACTTTGGTATCCAACCACTCAAGTGGCTGACAGGGTTTCATTCAAACTGTGGGCAATCTCCAACTGGAAGGGTTGGTTACTCGCCAGTAGCATCCGCGCATGAAGATCGCCATCTGCGTAAAGCAAGTTCCAGACTCTTGGGCTGAGAAGAAGATGGTCAACGGCCGCTTGGATCGCGAGAGCGTTGATGCAGTTCTAAATGATCTCGATGAATACGCAATTGAAGAGGCGCTTCGAATAATCGAACCGCTGAATGAAGGTAAAGAAACTCCTGAACACACAATCACTCTGATTTCTATGGGACCAGAGCGCACCACCGAGGCGATTAGAAAAGGTCTATCGATGGGAGCTGATAGTGGAGTTCTAGTTAGCGATTCTGCTCTTGCTGGTTCAGATGCTGTAGCGACTGCAAAAGTTCTCTCCAAGGTCATACAAGATGGCGGATTTGACCTCGTCTTCTGTGGAACCGAATCCACGGATGCTCGCATGAGCGTTATTCCTGCGATGCTCGCTGAGTCACTCGGTTGGGCTCAACTTACTTTTGCTGGATCGGTGAAGGTTGATGCAGGTTCCAAGAGTGTTGAGATTGCGCGAATGACCGAGAGTGGCGTAGAGACGATGTCTGCGTCATTTCCATGTGTCGTTAGCGTCATTGAGAAGATTAATGAACCACGTTATCCCTCATTTAAAGGAATCATGGCTGCCAAAAAGAAGCCAATTGATACCAAGTCGCTCTCAGATATCGGAATCGATTCTGCTCAAGTAGGCACGACAGGTGCCTGGAGTGAGGTCCTTGAGGCAAATCCACGTCCGCCACGAGATAAAGGTTTGAAGCTTGAGGATGCCGGTGACGGTGGTGCGAAGTTAGCTGATTACTTACTCGAGAAGAGGCTGGTCTAAAGATGGCAAACATTCTCTTTCTTGTCGACCATGATGGCTCAAAGGTGGCAAAAACCGCCGGCGAACTAGCATCTTTCGCCAAGCGCGCCGGAAGTTCAGTTGGAGTGATTCTTGCTAACAATGGCGCTGGTGACTCGCTGGCATCGCAACTCTCAGGAATTGAGATGGATCGTTTGATCGTCGTAGAGAACGATGAGATTTCAAAACATGGAATTGCCGCCGCCGTATCTGCCCTCGCTCAAGTAGTAGCAAAAGAGAAGCCAGACACTGTCTTGGTTGCATCGTCAGCCCGCGGAAAAGAAATCGCGGGAAGACTTGCGCTTCGAATTGGTGGTGGAGTGATAACCGATGCTATTGATTTCCGTAGCGATCTATCCACGACCCAATCAGTATTTGGTGGATCATTTACAGTCAATGCAAAGGTCAAAGTCGGTACTCCGGTTGTCACCGTTCGCCCTAGCTCTATCGAGGCAGGATCGGCTAGCACAGCTGCTGCCATAGAGAAATTCCAAGTCACCATCGATGGAAAAGATAAATCAGTAACGATTTCCAACTCACAGCCACCAGTTAAGGGCGGAAGACCAGATTTAACTGAGGCAAAGATTGTCATTTCAGGTGGAAGAGGAACAAACGGCAACTTCGCGGAAGTTGAAGCGATGGCCGATCTTCTTGGAGCTGCTGTTGGAGCGTCTAGAGCAGCAACTGATGCCGGTTGGTACCCACACACGCATCAAGTTGGACAGACTGGCAAGACAGTAAGCCCGCAGCTCTACATAGCCTGCGGAATCTCCGGAGCAATCCAGCATCGCGCCGGAATGCAGACCTCGAAGACGATCGTCGCAATTAATAAAGATCCTGAAGCCCCCATCTTCGATCTAGCTGATTTTGGCGTCGTTGGTGATTTATTCGCCGTTCTGCCTCAGGCCCGCGAGGCCATCAAGGCAAAACGCGCATAACTCTCCGTCTCACCTCCGCTTTAGAATTAACCCATGCCTCGCGTCTATTTCGATAATGCTGCGACGACTCCCATCAATGGGGTCGCTCTACAAGCCTTCGT
>CAZFQY010000028.1:0-5385 GCA_964521265.1 uncultured Clavibacter sp. | reverse complement strand
GATTCACTCCTTCTACTTTTCGATGGCGAGGGAATTGCTTGCTCAACCGGCTCGGCTTGCTCAGCCGGTGTTCAGCAACCTAGCCACGTCCTTCTTGCGATGGGATTGAGCGAGAAAGAGGCAAGGTCCTCACTTCGATTCTCCTTGGGCCCGGAAAATTCTCGATCAGATATCGATTATTTCCACACATGTATCAAGAGAGTGATTGAACGCGCAAGGGCTGCTTACCGGAGTACCGCATGAAGTTGATTGCGGCCATGAGCGGAGGAGTCGACTCTGCAGTGGCTGCGGCGCGCGCCAAAGAATCTGGCCATGATGTAATCGGCGTCCATCTCGCGCTCTCCAAGAACCCTAAGAAATATCGTTCGGGTGCACGAGGTTGTTGCACCATAGAAGATTCCCATGATGCCCGCCGCGCAGCGGATCGAATCGGGATTCCTTTCTATATCTGGGATATGTCTGATGAGTTCCATGAGAATGTTGTAGAGAATTTCCTAAGCGAATACGCCAGCGGAAGAACTCCTAATCCATGTCTTCGTTGCAACGAGAAGATCAAGTTCGCCGCAGTTCTTGATCGCGCTAAGGCGATGGGATTTGATGGAGTGGTTACCGGGCACTACGCAAAGACAAAAGAAAGTAAATCTGGCAAGTTGCTCTATCGTGCTGTAGACCCATTGAAAGATCAGTCATATGTCTTAGCTGTATTAAATAGTGACCAACTCCAAGGTGCATTCTTCCCGTTAGGGGATACGAAGAAAGAAGATATCCGCAAAGAAGCTGCGGAGCGCGGATTAACGGTCGCGAACAAACCCGATAGCCATGACATCTGTTTTGTTCCATCAGGCGATAACGCTGGTTGGTTAAGAGATCGACTTGGAAGCGAGACTGGTCCGATTGTTGATGAATCAGGAATGAAGTTAGGAGAACATAAAGGGGCTTATACCTACACAATTGGACAGCGACGCGGCTTAGGAATCACCACCCCAACTCCAACGGGGGAGCCGCGCTATGTCCTACGGATAGAACCGAAGAGCAACACGGTGGTTGTTGGAGAGCGCGATTCTCTTGCAATAAAAAAGATCACCGGAGAGAGGGCGATCTGGTGTGGACCGGTCGCAATCCCCGAAAAAACACGAGGATTTGTACAAGTACGAGCACATGGGGAGGCGCACCCGTGCAGCTACTGGAGCGAGAACTCCGGATCGGGATTAGTGGCTGAATTGGATGAACCGATCTTCGGTCTCGCTACTGGCCAAGCGATGGTTATTTACGATGGTGATCGAGTTGTTGGATCGGCAACGATTGCGGGTACTGAGTGAGTTCGAAGAGCGATAGCTCCATACGGCGGCGGATGAGTGAACTCGCTGAGGAGATTCGCGATCATCAATATCGATATTACGTTCAAGACAAACCAATCATTTCTGATGCCGAGTTCGATTCCTTGTGGCGTGAGCTTGAGAAGTTAGAAGGTTCGAATCCGGAACTCCGTGATCCAAGCTCACCTACTCTTGAAGTCGGCGGCGGATTCGCAACTCACTTCAATCAATTCGATCATCATGAACGGATGATGAGTCTCGACAATGTCTTTAGCGCCGAAGAGCTCGATGCTTGGTTCGAAAGGGTCAAGAAAGAGGATGATGGCTTGGCAAAGAGTTGGCTCTGTGAACTGAAGGTCGATGGATTAGCGATAAATCTGATCTTCGAAAAAGGAAAATTGGTACGCGCTCTGACAAGAGGAAATGGAACTACGGGTGAGGATGTGACTGTCAATGTCCGAACCATCAAAGGCGTTCCGGCCGCACTTAAGGATTCCTCGCCACCAGATTTGGTTGAGATCAGAGGAGAGATCTACTTTCCACTTGCTGCTTTCAATGAATTAAACGAGGGCCTCGAGGAGTCAGGAAAGAGCACATTTGCTAATCCGCGAAATGCTGCTGCGGGATCATTGCGCCAAAAGGATCCTAAGGTGACCGCTAGTCGTCCTCTCTCGCTCATTGTTCATGGAATCGGCGCGGTTCAAGGTCGGGAATTTGCAACGCAGAGCGACGCTTATGAATTGCTCAAAACATGGGGCTTACCCGTCTCAAATCGCTATAAAGTCGTCAATTCCAAGGAGAAAGTTAGAGAGTTTGTGGACTATTACTTGGAGCATCGCCACGATGTGGAACACGAGATTGATGGCGTTGTAATCAAAGTAAACGAACGTGTGGCCCAAAAAAGGATTGGAACAACCTCTAGAGCGCCGAAATGGGCTATCGCCTATAAGTATCCACCAGAAGAAGTCACCACTAAATTAATTGATATTCGCGTCAGCGTTGGGCGAACTGGGAGAGTAACGCCTTTTGGGTTCATGGAACCGGTGCGAGTTGCAGGTTCAACTGTCACAAACGCCACGTTACATAACATCGAAGAAGTTAGACGCAAAGGCGTCTTGATTGGTGACGTAGTCGTGCTTCGAAAGGCTGGAGATGTCATCCCCGAAATCTTGGGACCAGTCATCGAGCGACGTAAAGGAGATGAACGAGAGTTCGTCATGCCAAAGAAGTGCCCAGAATGTGGAAGCTCGTTGCGCGCCATGAGCGAGGGCGATGTTGATATCAGATGTCCAAATGCACGCTCGTGTCCGGCGCAACTTAGAGAGCGGATCTACTACATAGGCTCGCGAGCAGCCCTAGATATCGATGTTCTCGGTTATGAAGCGGCACAAGCGTTACTTGATTCCAAATTGATCCTCGATGAAGGAGACCTCTTCTCGTTAAGTGATAGCGATTTATACAAGAGCGAATTCTTTAAGAAGAAAGATGGGTCGCTTGCTGCGAATGCTGAGAAGTTGCTTGCGGCCCTCGAGGAAGCGAAAGCGAGACCGTTATGGAGAGTCCTGGTTGCTTTATCAATCCGACATGTAGGACCCACAGCAGCCCAAGCTCTTGCTCGCGAATTTGGCTCGATAGATGCAATCGCTAAAGCTTCATCGGAGGATCTATCAGCGATAGATGGAGTAGGGGATGTGATTGCTGAAAGTATCCAGGACTGGTTTGGTGAGGATTGGCACCGCGAAATCATTGAAAAATGGCGCTCTGCCGGGGTTGCCTTAAAGCAAGCCCCAGTTAACTCCAAACCACAGGTTCTAGCTGGGAAGACCATCGTGGTTACCGGATCTCTGGAGAATTTCACGAGAGATAGTGTGACTGAAGCAATAACTGAGAGAGGCGGTAAAGCCTCTTCATCTGTTTCAAAGAAGACTGACTATGTTGTGGTGGGGGATTCACCAGGGTCTAAAGCCAAAAAAGCCGAAGAATTAGGAGTAAAGGTTATTGGGGAGCGCGAATTCATGACTCTACTGGAGAAGGGTGAGCTCTAGGAGTTATCATTCCCCCCATGTTGAGCAGACTATTCTCGAATAAAGCAGTAGAGCTATTTAGCGAAACCGGGCGCGAACTTCCAGCCTCACCATTCTTCTTTGGCGCGATTACTTTCGGAATTCTGATGTTACTTCTATATCTAACTCTGCGACTTGATAAAGATTAAGAACTGCGCGCTTTTTGGGGGCACTTTTGATCCGTTCCATAACGGACATCTTCATTTGATCAGATCCTTAATTGCCGCTAAGAGATTCGATTCTTTAGTGGTTATTCCAGCCGGTGATCCTTACCAAAAGACTTTGAATGCATCTGCAGAAGATAGATTTTCCATGTTGAAGCTCGCGCTAGGTGGCGAAGAAGTCCAATTAAGTGATTGTGAGATCCGGCGTGATGGTCCTTCATATGCGCTAGATACAGTCAACGAGATCAAGGGCTCAATTCCTGCTGAGCGATACAGCTGGGTTATGGGAAGTGACGCTTTTGCCGGTCTTCCCTCGTGGAATAGATTTGAGGAACTTGCAAAATCAGTTAACTTCATAGTTGTAAAACGTCCAGGATCTCCTGACCCAAAACCAATTCCTGGGGTCGAGTACGAAGCTATCGAAATCAGCGCATTAGATATATCGTCGACGGAGATTCGAAATCGTTTGAAAAACGGGGAGGACGTGGGCGAGCTCGTTCCAGCCTCGGTAGCGAGTTACATACGGGAGAGAGGGCTTTATGGCGCCGCGTAACTCCACCATCGAGCACCTAGAGATCGCCGCTGCGGCGGCGCTGGATAAGTTGGGTAAGGATCTTGTTGCAATCGACCTCACCGAGCAGATGGTCTTGAGCGAAGTTTTCTTGCTCGTAAGTGGCGCTAACGAAAGACAGATAGAAGCAATCGGTGATGAAGTGGAATTGAAGCTATCTGCAATCGGAGAAAAGCCGTCGCGCCGAGAAAAGTCACCGCACTGGATTCTCCTCGATTACGAAGATTTGGTAGTTCATATTCAGACCGATGAAATCCGCCAGTACTACATGTTGGAACGTTTATGGAACGATTGTCCGAGGATGGAATTAAGCGCTGTTATCGAGGATGAAAAGAGGCGCGAGAAAAAGTGAGACAGCGAATCGTCCTTTGGCGCCACGGCCAGACCGATTGGAATTTAGAGAATCGTTTCCAGGGGCATTCTGATATCCCATTGAACGATACTGGTCACGCCCAGGCGCGAAGAGCGGCACCGCTATTGATGGGATTAAAGCCTGAGAAGATCATCTGCAGCGATCTGATTCGTACCCAACAGACTGCTGCTGCGCTCGCAGAGATCTCGAGACTTCCTATTCATATTGATGCCGGGCTACGAGAAACAAATGGTGGATTGTGGGAAGGGCGCACCGGTGAAGAAAATCGCGCCGATGATTATGAAGGGTTTGTTAATTGGCTGGATGGAAATGATGAGCCCGCGGGTACAACCGGAGAGCGCCGGAGCGAGATTGCAGAACGTGCGGTAGCGGCAATAGAGAGAGCGTTAGATCCTTCAATATCGACCTTGGTGGTTGTCACCCATGGCGGGACTGCGAGAATCGTCATCGGCAAGATGCTGGCATTGCCGATGAATCAGTGGGCAACTATCGGTGGACTCTCCAATGCATCTTGGTCGATTCTTGAAACTGGCCACCACCGCAAAGGCTGGATACTTGTAGAGCACAATGCTGGCTCACTTCCAGAACCGATCTACGGAGAAGAAAGCGGCGCCTAGTTGTTGTAAGGTGCGCATGCTTACGGGGCTATGGCGCAGCTGGTAGCGCACCTGCATGGCATGCAGGGGGTCAGGGGTTCAAGTCCCCTTAGCTCCACAAAAATGAAGGAAGAAGATATGAACGAAAATAGAGATACAAGAGGGCTAGCCCTACAGAAGATTCCTGCGGGCTGGAGCGCCAACGATCTTCCAAATCTGGAAGGCAAGCGATTCCTAATTACCGGTGCGACCAGCGGCATTGGAAAAGAGGCAGCACGCGAGTTAGCTCGAGTCGGAGCGAA
>CAZFQY010000027.1:0-14071 GCA_964521265.1 uncultured Clavibacter sp. | reverse complement strand
GTTTGAATCTCGCCTATGGTTCGGCGCTAGCAAGCATCGGCCTGACCATTCCAGCCATTGCCGTGATTTCAATTCTCTACTCATATGAGGTGAATCTTGGACTCAATGCCGCTGAAATCGTATTACTGGCTCTCACTTTCTTCGTCTCTACGCTAACTGTTGTTTCAGGAAGAGCATCACTTCTTCAGAGCGTTATACACCTAAGTATCTTCGGCTCATTCATCATGTTCGCAGCAACTCCCTAGCTACCAAGTTAGCTTCTTCTCTAATTTCAGGAATCGCGGTCGTCTCTAGGAGTTCGCCTACAAGGATCGGGCCAATTCCATAAATGCCTGAGTGAGTTAGTCCTTGTTTATCCTTCAGAGCCAGAGTCTTTGTATCGCATGCCACGCCATATCCAAGAGGGCCCGAATCGAGAATCCCTCGCTCAATTAATCTAGTGATGAGTGGATGAGTTGCAACAAATTGATTGCCACAACAATTGATTACTTGCTCAACTTCCAAATCGCTTCCATTAGAGAGCTTTAATTTCAATTCTCGACCATTCTCTGAAATAGATTCGACGCCAGCCTTATGGATGACAATTCGACCGTTCTCGATTGCCGACTTGATCTGCTCATCTATTTCGGGAGCTGAGCGGTGCCGTAAGGAGTTCCACCATCTAAAGTACTGATTTACGAAAACTTTCTTCTCGGCTTCTGGAAATGACGCCCAAATCTCCTGTAGATCGTGGCGTATGCCGTCTTGCGCCTCTCTCCATCTATCTCCTACTGACGATAGATAATCTCTAATTCCTTGAGCGCTCAGCCTCGCTTCTTGCGGGACAGGAAGAGCTGGAGCTCTATGCCGCAGGTGTGGCGATGGAAGAAGTCCATTTCGCGAGATCCCATGGACGACTGCGCTCGGTCTATCTCGCAGCGTAGAAAGAGCTATGTCGTAGAAAGTAAGTCCCGTCCCAATAACCGCGACCTTGTCAAAGTCGCCCCTTAACCCTTCGCGCCAAACGTCACGAACAATCCTTGGGTCGGTCGGGAGTTTTAAGAAGTAATCCGGAACAATCGAATCACTATTGCCCAGAGCTAGAGCGATTTTGTCTGCGAGAATTGAGTTACCTGATTCAAGATGACACTTGTATCCATCACTCAAACTTTCAATATCCAATACTCGGCTCTTGATATGCGTGAATCGACCGGGACTTACCCTTTTGAGCTCTCGATCCAATAGTTCATTCAGGTACCGGCCATAGTCTTGGCGAGAGACGAATGCATTTTCATCAACGCTAGCCCAGTCGCAGAGACTCTTCGGTTCTTCTACAAGTCCACTCATTCGCCCAGCCGGAACATTAAGCAGGTGTTCTGGATCCTTTGTGGAGTACGCGACGCCACGACCTAGCGAGTTATTCGGATCTACGACTAAAACTTCACAACTATCGCTCATGCGAAGAAGGTTGACTGCAACAAGTAGCCCACTCGCACCGCCACCAACGATCACAACTTTAGACACAGTTCTCATTTCCTACTAATTTAGTAGGAATAGGATAACATGCGTGCCAGGTGATATGAATGAAGATCTCAGCGCGCGTCGACTATGGATTACAAGCGATTCTGGAAATAGCTGCATCCGACAAGGAAAAGAAAAGAATCAAGGCTGAGGAGATCTCTGAAAAGCACGATATTCCCATGAAATTCCTAGAGAGCATCCTCTCGGATCTCAAGAAAGCCGAACTCATCATTGGCCACAGGGGAAACTCTGGGGGTTACAACCTCTCACGAGCTGCAGAGGAGATTGCTATTGCCGACGTAGTTAGAGCCATTGATGGGCCTTTGGCTTCAGTCCGAGGGATGGCCCCGGAAAAGGCTTCTTATAAGGGTGCGATCTCTGGACTTACAAAAGTATGGATTGCAACCAGAGTTGCACTTCGAGAGGTTCTTGAGGAGATGACTCTCGCAGACATACTTGAGGATGATTTGCCCGCTTCAATCTCGAAGAAGATATCGAACAAAGAGGCTTGGCGGAGAAGGAACTAAGGCGTACTTATATCTTTCCTATTGAACTTAAGGATTGCCCAAGTCATCGCCACTAATCCCCCAGCAACAAGTTTCAAACTTCCAGTCAGATCCAGGCCTTCAAACAATGGCATTCCAGAAAGCCCCCATTGCATTGGGTTGTAAGGCATGATGGCGTCGAAATCATCTACAAGTGCAGAGAGCGAATAGATCAAGAAAGTAATTAGCGCGACTCCCGTCACGACTCCAATCGCAATTCCCTTACTCCTACTATGAGCGCCGATTAGAAAAGCTACCCCGGTGAAGAAGAATCCGATTGCAATTGAAGAGATGGTCCCAGCAAAGAGCTTTCCGCTCTCAATCTCCATATCCACCACGCCTCTAAGCGAGATGATGTTGCCCATTCCTAGAAATGCGAGAGCTATCACAACGCTTACTGCAGCAAGCATCTTGGAGAGCAGAATTCGAGACCTGGACACCGGCAACGTAAAGAGAAGATCTGCGGTTCCATCATCCTCTTCTTCTGCCGTCGCAGCCGCTCCCCAAGTCCCACCAACTGCAATTAGAACAAGAGGAATCATCATGCTGTAGAGCTCAGTACTCAAGAATCCGGGTCCGGATGTGTAATCCTGCATTCGAAAGATCTTCCGAATCGCTTCTGGGTAAGACTCTAGAAAACCTTGGAGCGCCTCCTTATTCTCAGAAATACTCGGGTAAATAGACATCTGAATCGATATCAGGGCAATCAAAGTAAGGGACCATGCCAGCAGCGTTCGCCAGTGATCTCTCCAGGTCTTGAGATAAAGCGCGATCACTTTGAACCAATCAAGTCGAGGAATATCTCTTCCAGTGAGCTCTCCTCGGTCCTAACTTCAAAGGCGCCCAACTCCACAGCCCGTTTCATCAATTCCTTCTGGGAACCTTGCACCACGCAACTGATCCAATTCTTCTCACCCTTTATTTCGGAGACATTCTCAAATCTTCCAAAGACTTCTGGTGTGATATCTGATTCGAAGGAGAATTCGATGCGATGTCGAGCTTTTCGCTTCAGCTTAGAAATTTCATCCACCACAAGTATTCGTCCCTGGAAGAAGATTGCGATTCGATCGGCAAGGTGCTCGACTTCGCTTAACACGTGAGAAGAGAGAATGACGGCTGCTCCTCGCGCCTTAGCCTCTTGGAGCAATTTTTCGAATTCGCGCTGGACAATTGGATCTAACCCGCTTGTCGGTTCATCCAAGAAGAGGACTTCTGGTTTGTGCATGAATGCCTGCACAACGCTAACTTTCTGTCGATTACCTTTGGATAGATCATGTATATGTGGCTTGAGGTCTAGCTCTAACCTTGCCGCAAGATTCTCTATCTCATCATCCAAATCAAGTCCGCGCATTTGAGCGATGAAGCGAAGGTAGCCGCGCGCTGAATATCGGTCATAAGTCGCTGCGATTCCAGGGAGATAACCGATCTTCCTTCGTAACTCCACATTTGGAACGAGGGCGTTCTCGCCAAGAATTTCGGCGCTCCCTGAAGTGGGTCTGATTAATCCAAGAAGCGTTCGGATCGCAGTCGTCTTTCCAGCGCCATTTGGCCCGAGAATTCCAAAGACCTCGCCGGGATAAACATCGAAACTCACCTCAACGATCCCAGCCGTATATCCGTAGTACTTAGATAGCTTCTCTAGATGAACGGCGATCACAAGAGTTAGACCCTCTCCCGTTAGTGCAAATCAAGGCTCAAATTGGCCTCAAGTACCCCTCGCACCCTCCTCCCATGATTAGTTGAACTTTCAACTAAATGTGATATGTTCCGAACATGACTTCAGCCGAGCTACTGCCCGCGAATACGGCGCGCAGCAAAGGTGCCGGAAAGCGCCAGCTAGCACTCGGCCTTGGAAATGTTGAAATCAAATTAGAGGAGAACAATGTCGCTTGATGGAACTGTGAAAAAGAGCGCCGATACAGCAGAACAGCTTCACCCACTATTGCAGGAGCGCTGGAGTCCGCGAGCTTTCGATGAGAGTTACAGAATCTCTGATCAAGATCTGCTCGCGGTGCTGGAAGCCGGAAGGTGGTCACCTTCATCTAATAACTATCAGCCCTGGCGTTTCATCGTTGGCAAGAGAGGCAATGAAAAGTTCGAATTGATCTCCTCGACTCTCTCAGGATTCAATGTTGAATGGGCTCCCAAAGCATCTGTTTACATAGTGCTCAACGCCGTAATGGTTGATGACTCGAATCAACCAAGAAACCAATCTCTCTATGACTTAGGTATCGCTTCAGCTTTGATGACTCTAGAGGCAAATCACCGTGGTCTCGCCGTCCACCAAGTTGGTGGATTCGACAAGGTGAAACTCCACGAGCTATTCAATCTTCCGGAAGAGACAAAGCCAATTGCAATCCTTGTCTTGGGTAAACAGATTGGGGTGGAAAGCATTGCGAACGAGGACCTTGCTAAGCGTGAGCGATCTTCACGGTCACGAAAGTCTCTTGCCGAGTTGATCATCTCAAGCGACTGAACTCTAGACGCTCGCCTTTCGCCATCTCTCTAAGGTAGGGATCTGCTTCTTCGCCATCGAACGCATGAAGAACCAGGCTCCATCTCTTCTTAGCGCATCATCCACAATCTTGATCATCTCATCGACAGTGCAATTTGGATTAACAAACTTTCCTTCTGTATAGCAGAGCGAACACCACTTCTCGCTCTTGCTTCCATCAGCTTCGGATCCACGGCAATCTCCGGCCTTATCTGTCCGAAGAGGCATTCCACAACTCTGACATTGCTGCATAGAAACTGACGCTAAGCCTGTAAAGAAACTTGAATCTGCTCATAAACCACACATGCTTCACCCAAGTTAGTCATGTTCTCGAAAGCTAGAGATGCAATTTTGCACTCATAATTCATTGAGGAGAGTGTGACTGGCTTGTGTGCGCTTTGGTGAGTATCTAAATGAACACATTCATAGATTCCCGCTCTCGCAATTACCTTAATCGTGAGAGAAATGAGGAGAAATGTTTTCTATCGAAAAGTGGCGTGAAGAAGATGGTGCTGCAGCCGTCGAGTATGGACTACTTGTCGGACTGATTGCGGTATTCATCATCGCCGGAGTTACGGCCTTAGGTACGAATATCGGCTCAAAGTTTGTTGAAGCCTCTTGTGCAGTCCAAGGAAAGTCTTACGTTCCGCCGACTACTACAGACAAAGACGGATCCTGCGGCGTCTAACTTTTGCTGGAAGCAAAGAAGGTAAATTCTAATTTCGCTAGAGGAGATTACGTTGAAACAAGGTAAGAATGAGCGAGGGGCGGCTGCAGTCGAATTTGCAATCGTCCTTCCCATTCTGCTGCTTATTCTGCTATCCATAATTGACTTCGGCCGCTATGCATATGTTCGCATAAGCCTCTCAAGCGCTTCCTTTGAAGTTGCTGATGCCGTGACGCGGGGCCTCTTCTTAAACTCCGACACCTCAGCAACCAAGCAATCAAAGATGCTTGCTCTCATCGGTGATGTTGCGCCTGGGATTGCAAGTTTTGCGCAATTGCAGAATCCCGCCCAACTAACCCTGACGCCATTACCCGAGACTTGTCCCAATATAAACAACCAAACTTCGGTCACCATAAGGACCAACTTCAACTCTATCTCTCCTCTAGATAGCTTCTTTAGCGATGCAAGTGCATCCACGTCAATGAGGTGCCTACGATGAGAGAAAAGGTGCGTGATGAGTCAGGCAGCGTTACCACTCTAGTTGCGATCTTTACCGCTACTTTTGTTCTCTTCGGTGCAATTGCCCTTGCTGTGGATTCTGGAGTTATCTATCTAGAGCGAAGAACCGTTGCTAATTCTGCCCAAAGTGCCGCTTTAGCCCTAGCCCGAGAATGCATAGAGCGGCCATCTACTTGTGCCACATCCAATCCATCACAGAGTCTTGCTAATTCCAACTCCCCCGATGGGCTTACTTCTATTACCGAAATCTGCGTAGACGGGAAGTTGTCTAATGGTTCCGCTTGCCAGACGTTGAGCTCTAGACAACTTGATTGCGCTCCTATTCCAACATCGGTAAGAAAGTTCGTACGGGTCCGTACCGAGTCGCAATCTTCAAATCCCGGCATAGGTGTACAAACCTTTTTCTCAAGTGAGAATTCGCATCGATTGAAGGCTTGCGCCCAGGTTCGATGGGGAAACGCGGGAAGCGCGCCGGTCTATACGCCTTTCGCCGTATCAATCTGTGATTGGGCTAAGCAACAGTCCCTGCCCCGAATCCTCTTGGAATTCAAGACCAATGACTCAGTATCTAGTTGCACCTTCACATTCACCGATATGAGCGGCCAAACATTCACTCGCAGTGGCATAAGTGGATGGGCGGCCTTAGATCTTCTATCAACATCTCTGCCAGAGGCAGCCCGATCGAACGTGAGTTGTCCTAATCCGGCCTCCGATCAACCCGCCTATCTTCAAATCGGATACCAACTTAGTCAGATAACAAGAGATCAGTCCTCGCTCAACTATTGCGGTAATGGGAACTTGTTATCAAAGATGAATCAATGGCTCGGTTTGGATCTGTATCTACCTCTCATTTCAACGGCAAAGCTTTCTGGTAATGCGACTGTTCACACGGTCGAAGCATTTGCCGCATTTAAGCTCCTCGGTTTCTCACTGCAGAAGGGAAATGGTTCCGCCTCAGATGTTGGCGGGACGGTTCCAAATGGAAATTGGTGCCCGAGAAACACAAACTGTATATACGGAGAATTCAAGTCCACGATTTCTCCCAATTCTGAAATTAGTGATCAACCCGGTGTTCCCAATGTTGGGCTACAAGCAATTGAACTCTCTTAGAAAGGCTAGAGAATGAGCTTAATCCGCAACAAACTCAAGCAGCCCGGTATGCAAGCTGCCTTGGTCCTGGTTCTCTCACTAGTTGTTGGAATAGGAACTTACATCTATCTAATTGGCTACCAGGCACGTCTAGAGAGTGATAGCGAGTTGACTCCTGTCTATGTGGCACGAGGTGAGATTGCTCCTGGAACGAGTTATGGCGAGATCACTAGTAGTAATTTGATTGAATTGAAGGAATTTCCAAAGAAGTCCATCCCGCTTAGCGCAATCACCCCAAGTATTTCTCTTGATTCGAATCTTAAGACGCGCGGAGTTCTTTCCGATGGACAGATACTTGTTGCTGATTATTTTGCGGTAGAGACGGTACCTGATGTGGGGCTTCGGATTCCCAAAGGAATGTTGGCGGTAACGGTTTCAGTCGATGATGTCTCGAGAGTGGGCAACTTTGTCACGCCGGGATCAAGGGTCGTCATCTTCACAACGACAGCTGGAGGTACTGGCTCAACTACTCGGGTACTTCTTCCAGAAGCCTTGGTAATTGGAATCGGCGCTCAAACTTCTCAGGGCGCTGGCTCGTCGCTTCCTACGCCTTCGCCACTTGTAACTGTTGCCCTACCGCCAAGCGAAGCACAGAAACTGATACTCGCTTCCAAGACATCCGAGATAACTCTCGCGCTCGCTTATGAAAACGATCCATCAGCACTACTTGGATTTACTTCCACTCCCCGTATTGAGCCAGGTAACTAGAGATGTATCTAGTCCTAGCTGACAAGTCGGACGAGTTCGCTCGAATTAAGGCAACTCTTGGTTCGGTTGTGCAGCGCATAAGCAATCGGCACTCTCTAATTGAGGAGCTTGAATCGCACCATGATGTGCGTGTAGTCGTTATCGCTCCATCTATCAAGAGTGAAGCTGCATTCTCCCTAGCAGAAGAGTTAAGGATCCAATATCCCCTAGTGAATCTCATTTTGATACGCACCCGTATTGACGTCGCAGTTTTGGCCTCAGCGCTCGAATCTGGAATCAAAGATGTCGTAGATGCACAAGATGCAAATAGCTTGATGAACGCCGTGCGTCGCTGCGAGACGGTATCCGAACAACTAACGGAGAGAGGTTCCCAGCGAGAATCAATCGGCCAACGAGGGAAAGTAATAACGGTTTATTCTGCAAAAGGTGGATGCGGGAAAACGACCCTCGCCACAAACCTTGCAGCAGCGCTTGCTTCCGACGGTTCCAGCAAAGTCTGCTTGATTGACTCAGATCTTCAATTTGGAGACATTGCAACGGCGCTCCGAATAAATCCCACAAAAACCATTTCCAATGCACTTGAGATGAACGAGTCGATAGATATCGAAGGGTTGGTCAAAGTGCTTCTTCGCTACGAGGGCAGATTCGACGTTCTCCTTGCACCAACTAATCCCTCAGACATTGAGTTGGTTACTGCGCCTTTCGTCTCGCGAATCATAAATACTCTCCAGCGAAACTACGACTATCTGGTAATTGACACATCGCCAACTCTCAACGAGGTAATTATCCAAATCTTGCAAGACAGCGACCTAGTTCTCCTTATGACTACTCTGGATATGCCAGCTATAAAGAATCTGAAGTTGACTCTCTCTGCTCTAGATGCCCTTGGACTCTCCCATTCTCGCCGGAGATTGGTATTGAATCGTTGCGATCTAAAAGTGGGTCTTGACCAAAAGGATGTAGAGGAACTTGTTGGTGAGGAGATTTCGGCAAACATCCCATCGAATACAAAGGTCTCTTCTGCAACCAATGATGGACAGTTGATCATCTACGCCCATCCCCATAACCCAGTCAGTAAGGCAATCCACTCCCTAGCTCTTCAGGTAAAGGAATATCTAAGTGTCTCGATTGGGGCGAGAGTCGCATGAAGAAGAACTCAATACTCCGCGATGCTTTGGGTGTATCAGCTCCCGAAAGATTGGATTTTCAAGAATTAAAGGATGCTGTACATCGAAGACTGTTGGAGAGACTTGGAGCTCAGCTCTATGCCGGGGAGATAGACCCGACCCAGCTTGAAGAGCTCGTTTATGAATCGGTCTCTGAGGAAATCGACGCTTCTGATCGCTCCATTTCCAACTTGAACAGAGCAAATCTCGTACAAGAGGTTGTAGATGAAGTCCTCGGCGTAGGACCAATACAACAACTTCTTCGCAATCCAAATGTCACAGAGATCATGGTCAACCGGTTTGACACTATCTACTATGAAGAGGAAGGACGATTACATCAATCTGATCTTGCATACTCCTCAGAGGAGCATCTGAGACGAACGATAGAGCGAATCGTTGCAAATGTGGGACGTCGCATCGATGAATCGAGTCCTCTAGTAGATGCAAGACTCCCAGATGGAAGTCGAGTAAACGCTGTAGTGCCGCCTATTTCAATCGACGGGGCGACCCTCACCATCCGCAAATTTGCTGCTGATCCCTTCACCACTGAAGACTTGATCGACTTTGGGACATTGACTGATGACGCTACTGCATTTCTACGCGCTTGCGTACAGGCAAGGTTGAATATTCTTATTTCTGGAGGCACCGGTTCCGGAAAAACGACGACATTAAATGTTCTCTCCTCTCTTATTCCCGAGGATGAGCGAATCATTACTGTCGAAGATGCCGCAGAGCTTCGCTTAAATCAGCCACATGTTGTAAGGCTGGAGTCTCGACCAGTAAATATTGAAGGCGAGGGACTGATAAGCGTTCGAGATCTTGTTCGAAATGCCCTTCGCATGAGGCCAGATCGAATAGTCGTAGGTGAAGTAAGAGATGGTGCAGCACTAGACATGTTGCAAGCAATGAACACCGGTCATGATGGTTCACTAACGACACTGCACGCAAACTCTCCCAAAGATGCCTTAATCCGTTTAGAAAACCTCGTTCTCATGGCGGGTGTCGATATCCCAATCCGAGCTATCCGTGAGCAGATTGTTGAGGCTCTGGACTTGATACTTCACCAAGCTCGTCTACGGGACGGTAGTCGGAGAATCATCGCTATCTCGGAAATAACTGGCATAGATCAAGACAGCATCCAACTTCAAGAGATATTTCGTTTTGCGCTAACTAAAGAGCAAGATGAAGAAGGCATCGGCTCACTAGTTCCTACCGGTCTGCCAATCAATAGAAGGGCCAAGTTTGACCTTAGAAACGTAGCGCTCCCTCGAGGACGATAGAGATGAAGCGCCTTGGATTTATCATCGCATTCGCATTCTTTGGAATGGTGCAAATCAATCCCGCAGTGTCTACGGAAACGAGTTCAATCGTTATCGGGATAGATGTAAGTGGATCGATGAGAGGTGATGCCCTTGAAGAGAGCGTCGCGGCAGCTGAGCGACTCGTCAAAGATTTAGATGGCCAAAAGAATCTAGAACTTTTCACATTCACTCGGTCCATCTCTAAACTCTCAAGCGCTGCAGAATTGGGAACACTCGCAAGTGGCGGATACACCGCTTTATACGACTCGATCTGGTCACTTGCTCAACGAGCCGCCGAACTGGATGCGCCGTTGATAATAATTACTGATGGAAAGGACTCTCGAAGTCTTATTCCAGTGAGCGATCTAATAAACAGATTTGAAGATTTTCCAGTCCCAGTTAATTTCATCGCTTACCGCCCGATTCCCGAGGATATGACTGTACTTGGAGAAATAGCCACGAACTCGGGTGGCAAAGTCTTTGATGTAGATCAATTCGATCAATTGATTCAGGTATTAAGCAAGGCCATCGTAGAAGTACAGAGACCCAAGCAATCTGTTAATACCGGTGGACCGATCGTAATTGCCACAGCAGCCGGGGTAATAACGCTCTCACTACTGCAATTAATACGAGGCTGGAGAAGGCGCGAGAACTACCTTGGCTCATGGAGTGAAATCTTGGATAGCTATGAAGTTCGAAGAGCAAGTGGAGTGGAAAATCCAACTATTTCCCAGAGTAGTGAGCTTTTCAATCGCCTCTTCGGCGATACATCGATAATCGCGCCCAAAATTGTTGGGAAAAGTCAGCGCGAATTTCTCTTTGTGGCAATCAACATTCTCGTAATCTCGGTCTTTCTGATCTTTGGAATGCCTTGGATCTTCTCTATACCCCTTGGTCTTCTGACTACCCTGTACCTGATCAGAGCCTTGGTTTTACGTGCCGAAAACATGGCAAGACGAGAGTTCGAAAATGAACTTCCCGGTTCGCTTCGACTTATCGCCTCAAGTTTGACCGCTGGGCTGAGCTTCCTTCAAGCCCTTGATTATTTCTCTGCAGAGAATAATTCAAGAGTCGCGCGAGAATTCCGGCGCGCTCTAACCGAGATTCAGATGGGCTCTCCGGTGGAGCGGGCTCTTGAAGATGTGGCTACCCGTATGGAGAGTGAAGATCTCAAATGGGTTGTGTTCGCATTTTCGATACAAAGGGAGGTGGGAGGCGGCCTTGCGAAAATTCTCCAAACTAGCGCCGAAACCATCGATTCCAGAGCCAGCCTTAGACAAGAGATCAGAACACTCTCAACGGAGGGAAGGATCTCTTCTTATATTTTGATGTTGCTCCCACCCGGGATTTTCTCATTTCTAGTTCTTACAAGACGCGAGTTCATCTCACTCTTCTGGGAGGAGTCGATTGGGCAATTGCTATTGCTTCTAGTCGTTGCGCTCATGGGGACTGCCTGGATTTGGATTAGAAGGATGGTGACCCTCACAGCATGAAAATCGAATTTGAAGCGGTCTTCCTCATCTCCGCTCTTGCCGCCACAGTCATTACTTTTCTTTTGACTCGCCTAATCATTCGTCGATCAAAGAAACGAGCCCAAAGAGAGATCATTGAAGTAATTAATTCATCGGCACAATTAGGGGGGTCAACCAAATCCGATGAGTCATACGTAAGCATCTTGAGCGCTCCAGGACTTGTACTCAAAACCCGATATGGAGGCTGGCTTCGCCGAACTGCTAGCAGAGCAGGAATCTGGCATGAATTCGAGCTAGAGAGATTCGTCCTTCGAAAATTTCAGATTGGTATAGCCATCTTCATACTTACTGCTTTAGGGATTCAATGGTTAGAACTTTCGATATCTCTCCTTGTAGTGATCCCCATTCTCTCTTTCTTCTTTCCGGATCTAATCCTGTTCGACAAGGCTAAGGCTCGTATTGCAGAAATATCTCGATCACTTCCAGACACCATCGATCTGTTGAATATGTGTGTTTCTGCAGGTATCGGGTTCCACGCTGGAATGCAGCGAGTCGCTGCAACAGAGAACAATCCCCTAAGCCAAGAATTCAGCAGAGTCCTGGCAGAAATGAAACTTGGTCAAGGCAGAGGACACGCTCTTGTAGCAATGTCTGAACGACTGGGCATCGAGCCCTTAAATCAATTTGTAAATTCAATCCTCCAAGTAGATCGCCTTGGAGTACCGATGGCGAAAGTCCTTGATGAGCAATCGAAGCGGCTCAGAGGAATCCGAAGAGAGAAAGCTCGCGAACAAGCCCAAAAGCTTCCAGTCAAAATCCTGGCTCCCACGATGATTTTCATGCTTCCAGCACTATTAATAATCGTATTGGGCCCAGCAGTAGTCTCGATTGCCAGGTCATTCTCGTGAACTCAAGCTTCGTAGATTCAATTCCGGTGCTGATAACTTTTGCATTTGCCTTACAAATATCCGTAATAGACATCCGAGAGTTTCGAATACCGAATCGGATTCTTTTTCCTGGAATGCTCATCACTACCCTCTCCGTAATTATTACTGGGTTAGCAATCAATCAATTCCCCCGCGCGCTACTGGCACTTGCAGGTTCACTGCTTTCGCTGTCTCTCTTCTTCTGCATACATCTACTTCGCCCTAAAGGGCTCGGTATGGGCGACGTTAAATTCGCCGCGCTAATTGGATTAGCACTCTCCTGGATCTCATTTCCTGCAGGACTGATTGGCCTCGGCCTATCCTTCGTCGCCTCTTCACTCTTCTCGCTACTGGTCTACATGATTAAACGGAAGAGCTTCAACAGAGTCGTACCCTTCGCACCATTCATGCTAATCGGACTCATATTCATCCAATTTGGAGCGCTTCTCTAACCGTTATTAATCTCGAATCTCCATAGATCAAGTTCATCTAAATCAACTGGTTTGAATCCTTTTGCCTCCAGCGCTGCGGCAATCTGCGCTCTATGTTCAGTAGCATGATGAATTGCCTGCGAAAGAATCGTGGAACGCCATCTCTTTACAAGATTTCCAGAATAGTTCTTGAACTCCAATTGAATATCATCGAGTTTGGCGCACTCCTGAAGGGCTGAATCAATTGCGTCAGCTTGGATTTTTAAGAACTCCAGATCAGCAACTGATTCGATTTCTTGAATCTTCTCACCCGGAACATCGCAACGTTCATTTGTAATTCGGTAGGCGTAGTTATCGGCGGACTCCACGATATGGTGCATGACTTCTGCGACAAACCATTCAGAGTTGGTAGCAAATGCCTTAAGCGCTTCATCTGGAAGCGTCTGTAGGTGTTCGATGGTCAATCGATTCGCCCATTTCATGTGAGCAAGAAGTCTCTCTAAGCCAATAGTCATGCCTTGAGCCTAGCCAATTCGAATCTGTTGATCGTGCCCAAGTTGCTGAGTTGGAAGGCCTTTCAAGATATGAACTTTCGCCTCACCGAAGATTCGCCACTCCGACTCCCCGCTACGGCGCACCATTGCGGTGAGCTCATCGATTCCTATCAATACGGAATCACCGGGGGTGTCCAATAGCACCTTGGCTGCACTATCAGGAATCCATTTGAAGAACTTATTGAAATGAGGAATCACTCTCATGTCTGGCAAGAGATTGAAGCCTTCGGTTGGAGCACTTCTAGAGATCCGAAAGTTCGGAATCTTCGAACTCATCACCATCGCACCAGCGCTACATCCAGCTAGTGAACCTCCCGAACTCCAGTTCTCGACAATCGCATCTAATACTGGAGTCCCGCGAAGAGTATTTGCTAGGTAATGAGGATCTCCTCCAGACAAGTAAATCAATGCGCTATCTCGAACCTGCGCCACAAAATCAGGATTGTGTGCGGCATCTCTATCGAAAATAGGAAGGAAGATTTGCTCAACTCCTAATGAAGTCGCTTGAGCGTGCCCTAGTTCTTGCCAATAAAGGATTCGGTCTCTACTTTCACGACCAGCTGCAGTGGGAATCTGCACGAAGGCTGGAGCTTTCTGGTTTCGCTCTCCATCTTCAATCAGTGACTTCTCAAAAGCCGA
>CAZFQY010000026.1:0-14226 GCA_964521265.1 uncultured Clavibacter sp. | reverse complement strand
ACGGCAAGAACTGCGAATGGAAGCAGTAATGGAAGCACGGCTGGGCCGATATCCTCAGCAAAGACTGCATTTGCATCTATCTGTCCCATCAATGTGATGGCCGATGCAGCAAGCAATAGACCGAGAAACATAGAACCTGAATCTCCCATGAAAATGCGTGCTGGGTGGATGTTATGTGGCAAGAAACCGAGGCATAGTCCGATTACTATCGCAGTGGCGAGAGATGGAGCGCCAGCTCGACTAAATCCATTTTCGACAGCAAGTAGGTAGGCAAAACCAAAGAAGGCTGCGGCAGAAATAGCGACGATTCCTGTAGCCAAACCATCCAAGCCATCAACAAAGTTCACCGCATTTATGATGATCATGACCACTAAGACCGTCAAGAACTGTCCGATATTTGTGGGCAAGATGATGATTCCATTTATGGGCAACCAAAGTAGTTGGATTCCAAAGAGCAACAAGATTCCAGCAGCTAATCCCTGTCCAGCAAGCTTCGTGACTGCATCGAGTTCATATCTATCATCAAGCATTCCGATCAATAACACGAATGTTCCCGCTAGAAAGATTCCAAGTAACTCTCGGCTGTAAGCCTTTCCTACTAATTCAAGGTTCTGAACAGCGAGCAGGGTTCCTGCCATTGATAGCCACATAGCAACGCCACCCCACCGTGGAGTTGTTTCTGTGTGGATGTCACGCTCTCTGACTTGTGCAACAGCACGAAAGCGCAGGGCAGCGTTACGAACAATAGGAGTGAGCATGTAAGTAAGTGCTGCTGCGATTAGAAGAGTTAGGGAGTACTCGCGCATTAACGTGGATAGACGGGGAACTTCGCCGTTAGGGCATTGACCTCACTACGAATCGCAGCCGCCTTGGAATCATCAGCGCCATCCTTTATTGCCCGCGCAATTAAAGAGGCGATGATGGGCATCTCGTTGACGCTCATGCCTTGTGTGGTAACCGCAGGAGTTCCAACTCGAATTCCACTTGTGACTGCGGGGGTTTCCGGATCGTATGGAATGGCATTCTTATTAAGAGTGATTCCGGAACGACCACAACGTTCATCGGCAACTTTTCCATTTATGCCAGTGCTACGAATATCTATAAGAGCTAGGTGTGTATCGGTTCCACCCGAAACGGCACGCATTCCCTCGTTCTCGAGGGAGCTCGCGAGAGCCTTACAGTTCACTATTACCTGTTTGGCGTAATCCTGATAGGAGCTCTGAAGACATTCTTTAAGTGCGATCGCTTTAGCGGCCACAGCGCTCATGATCGGACCACCTTGCATCCCTGGAAAGACCGCTTTATCAATCGCCGCAGCGTGCTCAGCTTTTGAAAGAATCATTCCGCCACGAGGCCCACGTAAGACTTTATGAGTTGTAAATGAAACAACATCAGCGTAGGGAACGGGAGATGGGATCGCTTTACCGGCGACTAAACCGATGAAGTGCGCAGCATCGACCCACATGATTGCGCCAACTTCGTCGCAAATCTCACGAATAATCTTGAAATCAATAAGTCTTGGATAAGCAGTTGCTCCTGAGCAGATCATCTTCGGACGAACTCGCTTTGCAATCTCACGCAGTTCGTCATAATCGATCAATTCATCTTCTTTTCTTACTCCATAAGACTCGACGTTGAACCATTTGCCAGAGAAATTTACTTTTGATCCATGAGTTAGATGACCACCATGCGGTAGAGACATTGCAAGGACAGTGTCACCGGGTTTCGTAAATGCTTGATAGACCGCAACGTTAGCGCTCGCTCCAGAGTGAGGTTGGAGGTTTGCATGCTCTGCGCCGAAGAGTTCTTTAGCGCGATCAATACCGATCACTTCTGCTTTATCAACCTCTTCACAGCCACCGTAATAACGCTTCCCTGGGTATCCCTCTGCATATTTATTTGAGAGCGTTGAACCGAGCGCAGTCAATACAGCGGGAGATGTGAAATTCTCACTTGCGATGAGTTGCAGGTTTTTTCGCTGTCGGTCTAACTCAGATAGGAGAATCGCGGCAATCTCAGGGTCTTGAGATTGGAGTTGATCAAAATCAGCGCCAAAGAATTGCGACATGGCTGAAATCCTAGGCGGGAACTGCGATATTCGGGGTTACCGAACGGAGATCGGCGAGTGATATCGCTCCCGCTCGAGTCAGCGTAACTCCATCTGATTTAACGGATATCACGGTGCTAGCAGGCCCTTCAGGAAGCTCTCCAGCATCGAAGAAGTAGGCATAGTCAGCATCAAGTGCAGGGAAAGAGGGACCGCGACGTTTAGGCGGCATACCGGCGCGATTGGCAGAGGCGATTGCAAGAGGTCCAGCTTCTATTGCCACTTTGCGAAGGAAATCTGCAGATGGAACTCGAATCGCAATCTGCTCAAGGGAGCGTGCATCACCAAGATCCCATACAAGACCTTGTGCTGGCGCAATATTTACAGTTAGTAGACCTGGCCAGAATTTCTCGCAGATCGACTTAGTTGTTGGACCGAATTCACTTGTTATTCCAGTAGCAGTCTTGATATCTCCTACGATTACCTGGGCTGCAACTCCAAGCGCATCACCACGAATGATATGCATCTTCTTCACTGCGCCATGGTTAAATGCATCAGCCACAAACACATAAGCGTGTTCTGCCGGAGCTATTATCAAGCGCCCATCACGAAGCGCTTCAACTGCTCTTGATATTTCTTCGGTGAGTTCTGATCCTGATGAGATCAAATCGGCAATCGAGATATTCTCAGCCATCACCGACCTACCTTTCCATCCTCAGACCTCCGTGCAGTCATCCATCGTGGACGATCGTTCAAATCCTGGAAATGCGCGACATCAACGTAGTCCTGCGAGAGTAGCGCCGCAAGAGATTCGCTCTGAGATTCGTGATGCTCAAGGATTAGGAAACCACCAGGTTTCAATATTCGCGTAGCGCTCTCGATAAATTCAGTCGGTATCTCAAGTCCAGCTATTCCACCAAAAAGAGCTGTCGCAGGCTCGTGATGAAGAACCTCTTTTGGTAGCGCAGAACCGTCTGGAATATACGGAGGATTAGCGACCACGAGATCGCATCTAATTCCATCTAGCGCGGTGGCAACATCACTTTTGACCACACGCACATCAACTTCGTGCTTTGCGATATTTCGCTCGAGCCAATTCAGAGCTTCCGGTTGATTCTCGACAGCAACTACCTGTACAGCCAGATTCCGTCTGCGAGCTTCGTCAGCAATCGAGATAGCTATTGCGCCACTGCCCGCCCCTAGATCCACCACCGAGGTGCGAGCTCCGATTCGCCAGGAGTTAGCCGATTGAATTCGCTCAATCTCGACTAACGCAGCATCCACAAGGAGTTCAGTTTCAGGCCTAGGAATGAGAACACCTGGGCCCACATCGAAAGTCAGATAACGAAAGTGAGCTTCGCCAGTTAGGTATTGAAGAGGTATTCCAGATTTTCTCTCCTCAATCAGATTTGTAAATTCAATCTCTTGCTCGGGAGTAAATGCAAATTCCTTCGCATGCAACTCCATCCGGCCAACTCCAAGAACGAAGGCAGCTAGTAATTCAGCATCTACCTCGGAAATTGAAGCGCTAGATAAATC
The DNA here is from genome assembly GCA_964521265.1 of uncultured Clavibacter sp. Lineage (GTDB taxonomy): Bacteria > Actinomycetota > Actinomycetes > Nanopelagicales > Nanopelagicaceae > MAG-120802. The sequence continues at coordinate 10,640 of CAZFQY010000026.1, read as the reverse complement.
CTTACGGGCGATCCGCAGAGAATCTTTTAGGGTTGAATGGTCTGGCATTCTTATGCCTCTGCAGCAGCCAACTTCTCGGCCTTATCCGCATCGAGAAGCGCACTAATTACTTCATCTAATTCGCCATTGATTACGGCATCTAGATTGTTTGCCTTGAAGTTCACGCGGTGATCAGTGAGTCTGTTTTCGGGGAAGTTATAGGTGCGGATTCGCTCAGAGCGATCGACAGTTCTCACTTGACTCTTTCGGGTTGCAGCAGCTTCTGCATCTGCTGCTTCCTGCGCTGCGGCAAGAAGTCGAGCGCGCAGAATTCGCAGCGCAGACTCTTTATTCTGTAATTGGCTCTTCTCGTTCTGACATGAGACGACGATTCCAGTTGGAATATGAGTGATGCGAACCGCAGAATCCGTTGTATTTACGCTCTGTCCCCCTGGACCCGATGAGCGATACACATCAATCCGGAGCTCATTCATGTTTACCTGGACATCGATCTCTTCTGCTTCGGGGAGGACAAGTACGCCCGCGGCTGAAGTGTGGATTCTTCCTTGGGATTCAGTCTCCGGAACGCGTTGTACTCGGTGAACGCCGCCTTCAAATTTCAATTTTGAGAATGGGGCACTTCCCGGTTCGGCATTTCCACGCGCCTTCACCGCTACAGATACATCTTTATATCCGCCTAAATCACTCTCGGTGGCATCGATGATCTCAGTCTTCCAACCCTGTTTTTCAGCATATCGGAGATACATACGAAGTAGATCTCCGGCAAATAGCGCCGATTCATCTCCGCCTGCACCGGCCTTGATCTCGAGGATGACATCACGATCATCATTAGGATCGCGTGGAAGTAATAACTCTTCTAAATTTTCAGCAGCAAGCGCTAATGCAGCTTCAAGTGCCGGAATCTCTGAAGCGAATTCAGGCTCTGCTTCCGCTAGCTCTTTTGCAGCCTTTAGATCATCATCGCAACTCTTGTAGTGGCGATATCCGGCGATGATTGGTCCAAGTTGGGCGTAACGCTTTCCAAGTTGGCGCGCCTTACCTTGATCAGAGTGGATCGATGGATCGGCCATTTGGGCTTCGAGAGTCTCATACTCCTTAAGAATTTCAGGCATGGAAGCAAAACGCTCGGTGCTCTTCTCTTTCATCGTTCGCTCCCTACTTACTAACTTCGCTCTAACAAATAAAAACTAATACTTGATAAATAAAAAGAGACCGCGCCCCGAAATTGCGGGAGATGCGGTCTCTCTTGGAAAAGCTACTTCTTTGTCGGTTTCGCCTTCTGGATACGCTCTTGGAACTTAGCGACACGTCCACCGGTATCGAGGATGCGCTGCTTGCCGGTGTAGAACGGATGGCAGACCGAGCAGACTTCAACGAATAGTGAACCGCTCTCGATCGTGGAGCGAGTTTGGAAGCTCTCGCCGCAACCACAGGTCACAGTGGTCGCCACATAATTTGGGTGGATGTCGTTCTTCATTTCTTCTCCTTGATTTTGGCTGGGTCCAACTCGGGTTTAGTCGAGGCGGTGAACCAGCGGATGCGAAGGCTACCCGGGCAATTGCGAAAGGGCTAATTCCCGCTTTGATCCGGGCCGACGGTGGTCTTCTGGACTTGCATCAAGAACTCCACATTCGACTTGGTGCCCTTCATCTTCTCTAGGAGAAGCTCGAGGGCTTGTTGTGAATCTAGAGCATGGAGGACGCGACGTAGCTTCCAGACGATATTCAATTCTTCTGGGCCCATCAGAATCTCTTCCTTACGAGTACCAGAAGCATCAACATCTACCGCTGGGAAGATGCGCTTATCGGCAAATTTGCGATCCAACTTCAATTCCATATTTCCAGTTCCCTTGAACTCTTCGAAGATAACTTCATCCATCTTCGAACCAGTCTCAACGAGAGCTGTTGCAAGAATCGTTAGCGATCCACCATCTTCGATATTTCTAGCTGCACCAAAGAACTTCTTAGGTGGATATAGAGCAGCGGAATCAACACCACCAGAGAGAATTCTTCCCGAGGCTGGAGCTGCGATGTTGTAAGCACGTCCTAAACGTGTGATCGAATCAAGAAGAACTACTACATCATGTCCAAGCTCTACGAGTCGCTTCGCTCGCTCGATTGCAAGTTCAGCCACAGAGGTGTGGTCATCAGCAGGGCGATCGAATGTTGAGGCGATAACTTCGCCCTTAACGGAGCGCTGCATATCGGTGACTTCTTCTGGACGCTCATCTACAAGAACGACCATCAGATGACATTCTGGATTGTTAGTCGTGATTGCATTCGCTATTGATTGCAGAACCATCGTCTTTCCAGCCTTTGGCGGCGAAACGATAAGTCCGCGCTGACCCTTTCCAATTGGAGAGATCAGATCGATGACGCGAGTTGTGAGGATATTCGGCTCAGTCTCAAGACGGAGGCGCTCTTGTGGGTAGAGCGGAACAAGTTTGGAGAAATCGACGCGATCGCGCGCAGATTCTGGATCCATTCCATTAACGGTGTCGACGCGAACTAGCGCGTTGAATTTCTCACGGCGTTCACCTTCGCGAGGTTGGCGGACTTGGCCCGTCACTACATCGCCTTTTCTCAAGCCATAACGGCGTACTTGATGGAGCGAGACATAAACATCGTTTGGACCTGGGAGGTAGCCACCTGTGCGGATAAATGCGTAGTTTTCAAGAATATCTAGCAAGCCACCGACTGGGAGTAGGACATCATCTTCAGAGATGACGATCTCGCGCTCTCTTCCCCCTCTTTCGCCTCTATCTCCACGATCTCCACGATCACGGTGACGGTCACGACCTCTATCGCCACGATCTCCGCGATCACGGTGACGGTCTCTGCGGAAGTCACGATCGCGGTCATAACCACGGTTGTCGCGTCCACCGTCTGAGGAGCCTGAATCATTTGAATCATTGGAATTACGATTTGAAGCGTTATCGGTTTGCGAACTCTCATCATCGCCTGAATCAGATTCCGTGGAATCTTCGCCGGCGTCATCTCCATCTTCGGAGGAGTTACGATTGCGACGCTGCATCCGTGCAGCACGACGCGCTTCACGCTCAAGGCGAGCTGCTTCTCTATTAGCGGCTTGTAGGTCTGAGATTGCTTGAACTAAATCTGGTTTCTTCAAATCACTTGCGCCTTCGATTCCTAAATTGGCGGCAATCTTTCTTAGCTCCGGGAGTAGCAACGCAGAGAGGTCGCCAGAATCTCGCCGAGCACGTGTGCTGGTTTCTGCCATCTATCTATCTTTCTTGTTATCTAGGTTTAGCTAGAGGTCTTTGATTAGTATTTTCTTAGAGAGTTGATTTCTTACCTGTGTGACTTGAGAGCAACAAGGACTTATTCGCCCTACAAGAATCAGATTTTCTAAGACTCGGCTCGAATGCCGCCGAACGACCTGAAATCTATCAGCCACCCCATCGGAGCGACAAATCGGCGAATTTAGGCGTTGGAAACCTGCGCTCCTGCCGGCGAAAGCTCTACATCAACGGGTCGGAATGCATCCCCAGCGCTCTTTACGATGTCATCGTGCTCTGCGCTCGTACTGTTATGGAGAACCAGTACTGAAGGCCCCGCTCCGGAGATTGTGGCGGCAACACCAGCCCCTCTTAACTTCTTCACCAGGTCTACCGAGCGAGGCATAGCTTCACGGCGATACTGCTGGTGGAGATGATCTTCGGTAGCTGCAAATAAGAGGTCTGGGCGAGCAGTTAGCGCGTGGACTAAGAGCGCAGATCGGCCAGCATTGATCGCTGCATCTTTATGGGGAACGGTCTCGGGCAACATCCGGCGAGCTTTACCGGTCGAGAGTTGGGCGTTAGGGATGAGAAGTAGAGCCCGAATTGATTGATCGACAGAGAATCGAACTGCGCAACCTGTTGGGACTCCGACGCGATCTTCCATCCAAGAGATCGTTGCGCCACCGAGAGCAGCAGCTGCCACATTATCGGGATGGCCTTCAAGATCAGTAGCAAGTGCAATTAAATCATCATCGGTCATCAGTGAAGTTCCTGAGAGAACAAGGCTACGTGCAAGAGAGAGTCCACCGACGATCGCTGCAGCAGATGAACCAAGTCCTCTTCCATGTGGAATCTGATTTAGCGCACGAAGTGCAATTCCTCGCGGTTTACCACCCATGAATTCGAAGCCGCGCATCATCGCCTTTACAACGAGATGTTTTCCATCTCGTTTAACTTCTTCCGCGCCCTCTCCAGTCACATCAACATCGAAAGTTTCCTCATCGAGGATTTGAGCTACATAGATGTCGCGAATATCAAGTGCCAATCCAAAGGCATCAAAACCTGGACCGAGATTTGCTGAAGATGCGGGGACGCTTACCTGCATCGGTGTGGCTTTGTAAGTTAAACGATCTTTGAATCCACGAGCCATAGTTATGCCAGACCAATCACTTCTGCAGCGCGCTTAACGTCGACTGGAATAACAGTTGGCGAAGGAGCGCCATCTAAAACCCATTGGACATCCTTAAGGCCGTTTCCAGTTACCGTGATCACGATTCGCTTATCTTTCGGCAACTTCTTGGCGTTCTTGTACTTGATCAAGCCTGCGATTCCTGCAGCGCTGGATGGTTCGACGAATACTCCCTCTTTTGCAGCAACCAAACGATAGGCGCTCAAGATCTCCTCGTCTGAGACCATATCTATAAGCCCGCCAGATTGATCACGCGCATCTAGCGCTTGTTGCCAGGATGCTGGATTTCCGATTCGAATAGCCGTCGCGATCGTCTCAGGATTCTTTACCGCCTCGCCTCTAACTATCGGCGCAGCGCCTTCGGCTTGGAAACCCCACATCATCGGCTTGCTCTTTGCCATTCCATCTTTCGCATATTCGATGTAGCCCTTCCAGTATGCGGTGATGTTTCCGGCATTGCCGACTGGGAGGGCATGGATATCTGGAGCAAAGCCGAGTGCATCTATCACTTCAAAGGATGCAGTTTTCTGTCCTTCGATTCGAAATGGATTCACGGAATTCACAAGTGAGACTGGATACCTCTCAGAAAGTTCTCTTGCGAGTGTTAAGCAATCATCGAAGTTTCCATCGACTTGTAGAAGTTTTGATCCGTGGGCGATCGCTTGAGCTAACTTGCCCATTGCAATCTTTCCTTGTGGCACTAGAACAACTGGGGTCATTCCTGCTTTTGTTGCATATGCGGCAGCGCTAGCACTCGTATTTCCTGTCGATGCACAGATAACAGCACGTGCGCCATCTTCAGCCGCCTTAGAGATAGCCATCGTCATTCCCCGATCCTTAAATGAACCGGTTGGATTAGCGCCTTCAAATTTCAGCCAGATTTGATTATCTAAGAGCTCCGATAGGTAACAGGCGTAGATAAGAGGTGTTCCCCCTTCATTCAGGGTCACAACTGGAGTCTTACTCGTCACTGGAAGCCTCGAGCGGTACTCCTCTATAACTCCGCGCCATTGATGAGCACCCCGCTTCTTAAAGATTCCCATCAACGGAGCCCTTCTACGCGAAGCACGCTCTCAACGCTCTTAACTACATCACTTTTTGCAAGCTCGGCGACAGTCTTTGATAAGGAACCTTCATTAGCTGAATGCGTCATCACAATTAACTCGGCGCTATTGCCGCGACCTGATTGGCGAACCGTCTCGATAGAGACCTTATTTGTCGCAAATATCTGGGCGACCGAAGCAAGTACGCCAGGGCGATCATTCACATCTAGACGGATTAGATAGCGAGTATTGACGCTACCTGGGTCGGCAAACTTCAACTCTGCATAATCGCTCTCGCCATGTCCAGCCCCACCGCTGGTCATGTTTCGGGCGATGGCGATTAGATCTCCCAAGATTGCGCTCGCAGTAGGAGCTCCACCCGCTCCTCGACCATAGAACATCAACTCTCCAGCTGATTCTGCCTCCACAAAGATTGCGTTAAAGGCATTTCGGACTGCTGCAAGCGGATGTTGGCGTGGAAGGAGCGTTGGCTGAACTCGAACACTCACCTCACCCTTTTCAGTCAATTCAGCGATCGCAAGAAGTTTGATCACATGGTTTATGTCATGTGCTACAGCTACATCACGCGAAGTGATCTTTGTGATTCCTTCTGCAGATACTTGATCACTAGTAACTCTCGTGTGGAATGCAAGTCCGGCCAGAATCGCAGCCTTTGCTGCTGCATCATGACCTTCGACATCTGCCGTTGGATCGGCTTCCGCGAAACCAAGTTCTTGCGCCTCTTTTAGCGCGACACCGAAGTCACTTCCCTCTTCATCCATCTTTGTGAGAATGTAATTCGTAGTTCCATTTACGATACCCATGATGCGATGGACATGATCACCGACAATCGACTCACGCAATGGCCGCAAGATTGGAATCGCTCCGCCTACTGCGGCTTCGTAATACAGGTCTACACCCTTCTTATCTGCAGCTTCAAATAACTCAGCTCCATGCTTGGCAAGAAGTGCTTTGTTGGCAGTAATGATTGATTTTCCGTTTGTGATTGCCTTAAGTATGAGAGTACGGGCCGGTTCGATTCCACCCATCACCTCTATGACGATATCTATCGTCGGATCATCTACAACTGAATTTGAATCCGCAGTTAGTAACTCGCTCTTTACATGTTCACGCTTGGCGGAGAGATCGCGAACTGCAATGCGCTTTAAACTCAAACGAGCACCAGATCGAGCAGCGAAATCTCCAGAATCCTCAGTTAGTAGGCGCGCAACTTGTGAGCCGACGACGCCACATCCCAGCATTCCAATACCTAGTTCCCGCTTCACTTCACTCACTATCTAAGTCCCATTCCCTTTTAATTCCCGCTCGAATTGTCATCGAGGCGAATCGCGCTCTCGACCACGTCTAAGGCTAGAAGGTCGGCCTCGGTTTCACTTCTAACTATGGTGCGCGCCGTGCCATCTCGCACTGAAATCACACCAGGGCGTGGGACGTGGTTGTAATTGCTAGCCATACTCCGCCCATAAGCGCCAGTCGCTGGCACTGCAATGAGATCGCCGGGCGCGATGTCGCTTGGAAGATCGATGTTATTGATGACTATATCGCCGGTCTCGCAATGTTTTCCTACGAGACGACAATCTCTGGGAGTAGAAGTTGATTCACGATTTGCAATCTCTGCTGTGTATTCGGCGCCATAGAGCGCAGTGCGGATGTTGTCACTCATTCCACCATCTACTGAGACATATAGTCGCTTCAATCCGCCATCAAGTTGTACTTCTTTAGTCGTGCCAACACGATAGAGAGTAATCATCGATGGTCCGATCAGACTTCTCCCCGGTTCAATCGAAACTCGTGGAACTTTTAACCCTAGCCTTGTGGACTCCTTAAATATCAATTCCTTTATGGTTGCGAGGAATTCCACTGCATCCATCGGATGATCTTCCTTCGTGTACGCGATCCCTACGCCACCGCCAATATTCAAATTTTCAAGCTCGTCCCCGAATTCAGATTTGAAACGTGCCATGAACTCAAGTAAACGAGTGGAGCTGGCAGCGAAGGCTTCCGCAGAGAAGATCTGGGAGCCAATATGGCAATGCACGCCAACAACTTTCAAACTCTCATGCTTAGTCGCTGCCAATAGGGCATCCCATGCAGCGCCACTTGCAATCGAGAAACCAAACTTCACATCTTCATGTGCAGTGGCGATGTACTCATGGGTGTGAGCTTCAACTCCGGGGTTCAAGCGCAGAGTTATCTGCTGGACTCGATTCTTCTCATGAGCAATTCGCGCCACTCGATCGATCTCTTGTAGCGAATCCACCACAATCGTTCCCACTCGATAATCGATGGCAGCAGCGATTTCTCGCTCTGATTTGTTGTTGCCATGCATCTCGATTCGCTCACCGGGGAATTTCGCTGCTTTAGCTACCGCAAGCTCGCCGCCGGTACATACATCAAGACTTATTCCGCCCTCATCAATCATCTTTGCGACTTCTACCGAGATAAAGGCTTTTGCTGCGTAGTAGACATCGCCCGCGCTAGCTCCGAAGATCGAGTTGAAGTTACTACTCCAATGGGCAATCCGAGCTTTGAAGTCGCTCTCATCAAGAACAAAGATGGGAGTTCCAAACTTGTCGGCGATCGCTGAGACTAGGCAACCTCCAATTTGAAGTTCGCCGGAAATCCGCTTTGCGCTGTTTGGCCAGATTGGACTCATAATCACATCCGCTCCGGTGCACTGACGCCAAGAAGGCTCAAACCATTGAAGATCGTCTGGCGAGTAGCCTCACAGAGGGTTGCGCGAGTTGAATGTATAGCTCCCGGTTTCTCTTCACCCATTGGAAGCACTCTGCAGTCACTGTAGAAACCATGATAAAGAGTTGCTAATTCTTCGATGTATCGTGCAACGCGATGTGGTTGACGGAGCTCCGCTGCACTCGTTATGACTTCTGGGTATTGCGCGAGTCCACCTAGAAGCTCGCGCTCGCGTTCATGTGTTAATAACTCTGGGTCATAATGTTCGACGCCAACTTTCACGCCCAGCTCTGTTGCGTTACGTAACAGCGCCGCGATTCTGGCGTGAGCATATTGAACGTAATAGACCGGATTGTCATTAGTTCGACGCTTCAATAGATCTACATCGAGAACCATTGGAGTATCGACTGGATATCTGATCAAGGTGTATCTGGCGGCATCCACGCCGACCTTCGCCACTAACTCCTCGAGCGTGATGATGGTGCCGGCGCGCTTTGAAAGCTTTAGCTCTTGACCACCCTCCATGATCTTCACAAGTTGGCCGATCAATACATGGATGTTGTATTCCGGGTTATCCCCTGCACAGGCCGCTGTTGCCTTCAATCTTCCGACATATCCATGGTGATCAGCGCCAAGCATGTAGATGCAGATATCGAAGCCGCGCTCTCTTTTATCTATGTAATAAGCGGTATCAGATGCGAAATAGGTCAATTCCCCGCCCGACTTAACGAGCACTCGATCCTTATCGTCTCCGAAATCCGTAGTTCGTAGCCAAGTTGCGCCATCTAATTCGAAGACATGTCCCTGAGATTTCAACTTAGCGAGTGACTTTGAGAGTGAATCGCCAGAATGTAGTGAGCGTTCCGAGAACCAGACATCGAAGTGGGTGCCAAAGTTATCGAGCACATCTTTCTGCTCTTGAAGTTGCAGCGCGTAACCAGCTTCACGGAAAGCCTCAATGCTCTCAGATTCGGGCAGATCCTTATATTCGGGATGTTGAGTGAGGATCAACTTTGCTAAATCATTTATGTAATCACCTTGATAACCATCTTCGGGCCGGGCAATTCCCAGAGCCGCAGCTCTAATCGATGCACCAAATAGATCCATCTGATTACCGCGGTCATTCACATAGAACTCGCGCACTACTTCAGCACCTGCTGCGTTCAATACGCTGGCAAGTGCATCACCAACAGCTGCCCAACGAGTATGTCCTAGATGCAATGGACCAGTCGGATTAGCGCTAATGAATTCCAGGTTTATCTTCACGCCACTTAGAAGTTTTACGCGACCAAATTCCTCGCGTTCACTCAAGATCCGATTGACAATCGCACCTTGACTTGATTTATCCAGAGTTATGTTGATGAAACCAGGGCCAGCTATTTCGACTCTTGCTACGCCTTGAATCTTCTCAAGACCGCTCTTGATAAGCGTTGCGATATCACGAGGAGCTTTTCCCTCACTCTTGGCCAGAGTCAGCGCAATCGAAGTTGCATAATCGCCATGCTCGCGATTCTTCGGTCGCTCCAATGGAACTCGCTCCGCAGTTAAAGACTTGGAGGCATCACCAATTAGCGCCCCACTGGAAACCGCGGCAACGACTACCTCAAGTACCGCGCCCGCTAGGGCAGCCGAAGGATTGGCTGGGTCGAGGCTGGGCTTGGGGCTGGGATCGAGGCTGGGATTGGGGCCCGTTGATGAAGACACCCTGCGAAGAGTACTGATTCGTGCTCCATCTACGCGGGAGCGATTTATCGAATCGTTATTTGACTACGCTCCAAATAACGAGCCTGTGGGTTCCCATAAGGCTCCCTGAAGGGTATTTTCCCCTCAACTCAATGAATGAGTTCGGGGCCTCGGCCCCATCTCTGTAAGTACTTTCGAAAGGTATATATCTAATGAAGAAACCGCGTTTGGTGCTTTCTGCGATCATCGCAGCATTCGCCCTAATTCTTACCGGTTGTGGTTCGTCAGATGATTCTGCCGGCGATGGATTCGTCGGTGTAATCCTTCCTGATGCTGCTTCATCAGCTCGTTGGGAGACCGCAGATCGCGGCTTCCTACAAGCTGCATTCGATGCTGCTGGTGTTAAGGCAGATATCCAGAATGCGAATGGCGATAAGGAAGCATTCCAGACAATCGCAGATCAAATGTTGTCTGCTGGTGCCAAGGTTCTAATTCTCGTAAACCTTGACTCAGAGTCAGCAAAGGCTGTTCAGGACAAGGCAGCTGCACAAGGCGTTCCTACAATCGACTATGACCGCCTAACTTTGAATGGTTCTGCTTCCTACTACGTCTCCTTCGATAACGAAGCTGTCGGACGTCTACAAGGAGAAGGAATCAAGGCTTGCCTCGATAACGCTGGCAAGACAAATGCTCGTATCGTCTATCTAAATGGTTCACCTACTGATAACAACGCAACCTTGTTCAAGGCTGGTTATGACTCAGTACTACG
>CAZFQY010000025.1:0-14497 GCA_964521265.1 uncultured Clavibacter sp. | reverse complement strand
ATCCAAGCGTCAAAGTCTGAATAAGAATTCCAGCGATTGTTCCTCCGAAGAGAAGGACGGGCTTGTTTTGCTGATTTGTTAGCTGTCCAGAAGCAATACCTCGCGCTCGCATCCAGATTGGATAGAAAGTCTTGGGGCCAAACCATATTGCACCACTTACAAACGAAAAAAGAAATGCAACGAGGATTCCTAGCCAGTTAAGTCCCTCAAATATCTGAATTGTCATGATTCAACTTTATCAAAGTAAGCGTCTCGCATTTTTGCAAGGTTGATTTTCTTCATTCCAAGCATGGCTTGCGTCGCACGTTTCGCTCCTTCGGAGTCACTGCCGCCAAGGTATAGATTCATTTCCGGTGAAATCACTTGCCATGAGAAACCAAATTTATCCTTAAGCCACCCGCATTGACTTTCTTGACCTCCATCCGCAGTCAGCAGATCCCAATATCGATCAATTTCATCCTGATTTTTGCAGGGAATTTGGAGCGATACCGCCTCCGAGAAATTGAATTGTGGTCCGCCATTCAAGCCGATAAATGGACGCCCAAAAATCTTGAAGTTTACGACTATTTCTTCACCTTGCTTATTGCCTGGAGTATCTGTTGGAGCAATCCAATTATCTGCTAGTTCACTGTTCGGAAAGATGCTTGTGTAAAACTCCGCTGCTTGTCTAGCATTTCCATTGAACCAAAGACATGTAGTGAGTTCCATGTTAAGAGTGTACTGCCAGAAAATCTAGAATTCACCTCTTGAAACTAATCTTGTGGCTGCGCATTTGGCGTTCAATGATTTTAGTAGCGCTAGGGCCTATTCCATGAATCTTAAGAAATTGAACTCTTGTGATTTTCTTAAGCTCACTAAGTTTGTAGAGGTTGTTGTCTACAAGTCCGCGCCGCGCAGGAGCGGCGACACCTATTGATTTCCAATATTGATCCAGCTTCGAATACTTCGAAACATCCACTTTTCCGGTCTTGATTGGACATTGAGAAATGCGAGCCCTAATCAATTTCTTTAGTAAAGTCTTAGAAAGTGGTTTATCAACTGGGACGTGAATAGCGCTCTTGGTAGTGGAGTAATTCTTCAATTCTTGTGAGAAGAGTTTCACTATAGATCCACTAAATGGGTAATAACCAACATGGTTTTTGGCATGCAAAATGCCAGCAACAACATTTCCATTGACTTTAAAGGCAGGCATTCCGTAGCTCACGACTTCTTCAGCTTCGGGAATGATGCTTAATATTGTTTTGCGCATGGCCAGCATAGTTTTTCTATGAGGTAGAGGAGTCTTACTGTAAATAACGTTGACCGCAGATTTTTTGGATATCGCCACAAAGTAAATTTACCCTCATGTGCCTCATCGGAAAGTCAGCCTGGCTTAGGTACGGAGCAAGATCTATCAAAACCCTCAGCGCCCACCAGGGTCTACTTCTTGAGAACTCCTATCTTCAACTTTTCTAACCACATCTCCGGCTCTTGCTGACCTGAGTGTTCTCCCAGATAGTCCTCACTGGCATTTTTTCCGCACATTTCTTTGATGGCGGGGCTTCCTGCAGGATGGCGACTTACAAAACTTGTCACGTCGTAAACCCCATTTCCAACTACCGTCCAACAGTCTTTATGGGTGTTGTGAAGACGAACTTCATCCATTGAAATTGCTCTTGATGGAGAGTCAATTGGCTGCTTTGCCTCAGCATATTGCTCTTTCCATACACTCTCTGCACCTGAGTGCCCAACGATGTAGGTCATCGCAATGGTTCCAATAGCAAGCACGGACATGATGCTACCTATTGCTGTTGAGGCTATTTTGATTTTTCTATAAAAAGTGAAAACTGAGAAAATGATGAACGAGGCTAGAAGTGCCATAGCCAAGGGCACCAAGTTATTCCCCCATTCTGCATGATATTCAGGGAGTCCAACTGCGGCAGAAAGAGAGTCGCCAGAAGACTTCGCTGCCAAAACGCCCACTGTTGAAATTGCCAAGGATGCAATAACGTAGAGATGCGTTTTCTCCAATAGAGATCTTTTGAACAGTCCGATTAGCAAGAGAATTGAGACTATCGGGAGGAGAACTACAACACCGTGAACAATCAGTGGATGCGCAGGGAGGGAGCCAATTTCAGCCCAAGTTCCATAGGGTAGAAAATAGGTAACGGCAACAAGCAACAAAGAGATTGATGAGATCGCAATAAACCTACGCACAGTTAGCCTTTCAAGGAAATACAGTAAATTTATAAAAAGAATAACATACCTTTATTCAGTTGTTTTCGACTCGAATCTCAGATTTTTCTAAGATTATTCAACACTACTGTAAGAGAGCAAGTAAGAAACTATCGAGTAGGCTATTAATCAATATCCAATTTGCTTAAGGAGAAGAATGAAAAAGAACCTTGTTGTCGCCGTCATTTCGACCACCTCTTTATTTTTGGCATCTTCTTCTGCTTATGCAATCGAGACTGAACAAAAAGGAAATTGTTCTTCAGGCTCAATTTGGCAAGCAGACTTAGAACTAGAATTCGAAGTTTTTGATCTTGGTTTTGAAATTGATACAAAGAATGCTGACGAAAATTGGAACTTCACACTTCGCCACAACGGAAAGCGAGTTTTTAGCCAGAGCCTTCCTGCAGTCAAAGACTTTGATGATTCATATGCAGAAGTTGAGTGGGATGTAGTCCGACCTGATCGCAGAGGGAGCGATACCTTCAAGTTCCGAGCTGTGAATCAGGTATCAGGAGAAGTCTGCAAGGCAACGCTAAGAGGGTAGACATTCCAACTAATCCTGAGTGACCTCTTGCAAAGGCTGCGGAGATTCTCCTTTTCTATAATCTTTGCTCAAGGGCAAAGGGGTGATTTGGAACATTGATAATTTCAAGCTCTAACGAGCCTTTGTCGAAAGAGAAGACTCTTGAGATTCGAGAGTTGTTGCACGGATCTTTCGAGGGTGATTTCTCGGAGCAAGACTGGCAGCACACCTTCGGCGGATATAGATTTCTTGGACACATTGATGATGAACTGATAGCGCATGGAGCAGTTGTTCCCCGAAAATTGATAATCGACGGAGAGATTACGACCGCTGGTTATGTCGAAGCGATTGCTGTCAAACAAGACTTCTGGCGTAATGGTCATGGAACTGCTCTGATGAGAGCTATTACGGAGTATTGCCTATCGGCATTCTCAATATCGATGTTATCCACTGATGAGAAGGCTTTCTATCGAAGGCTAGGGTGGAGTGAATTTACAGGCGAGAGCTATGTCTTGATAGACGGTAGAGAGGTTCGGTCCGCAGAGGAAGATGATGGATTGATGTTCTTGCCCGGATTAGCCACGACCAAAAAAGCAATCAACAGAGTGGGATGCGAACTTCGCGAAGGCGATGCTTGGTAGTTTGAACAAAGTCCCTACATCAGGTAGTTGCAGAGTTAAGAGCGTTATCGTCAACGCTAGCCAATCGGAATCCGACACTTCTAACAACATCAATTACGTCAGGTCCACCATTTCGCTTTATCTTCATTCTTAGTTGGTGGGCATAATTCTCGACCGAGCCTGAGGCGGCCTCTCGCAAAGTTGCGACAGCAGACAGAACTTGTTCTTTAGAGAATACGCGCTCAGGATTCTCCATGAGCAGTTGAAGGAATCGGTACTCCGAGTTTGTTAGGAGTATTTCGCGCTCACCAATCTTGAATAGATGTTCCGCGAGGTCTAGTGAGAGGTTTTGCCAAGTCAGGAGAGTCTTTCTTGGTGAGCGTTGACTCTCGCCGCGCTTGATTTGCTGGGTAACCCGCGAGACCAAAATTCTCTGCTCAATGGGTTTTGTAACGTAATCATCTGCTCCAGCACCGAGAGCTAGTTCCTCATCGACTACTTCACCACGTTTGGTGATCATGAGAATTGGAACTGTCGATAGAGCGCGAATCTGGCGGCAAATCTCAAGGCTCTCTAGAGGAGCGTGACCGAGATGGATCAAAACTAGGCTGTAGTCGCGAATAGGGAATATCTCTCTAGCCTCAGCGGTCGATGAAACATCAAAGACCGAGAATCCCATAACTTCTAGTTGGAGCTTTATCTCGAGACGATCCGTGGCGTTATCTTCAATCAGGAGCGCGTTCGGTCTGGCTTCAGCCAAATTCTCCACCTTCGCTCCTTGCCCTAGAGGAGCGCGAAGCATAGCGCAAGTCATTTTTCTGACTGACTTTATGCTCACGAATCAGAACAATTACTAGCGATTACCGCTAAGGTCTTTTAAAACTACCAAGAAGTGAGGTCCTCGTGATATCCCATTTGAGGCGTATCTGTGACCATCTCTCTCGGGAGACTGATGTTGAAGATGCAATCCAACTTTTTGCCTTGAACGCTTGTTATTCTGGAAGCCCTTCTAGATTGTTTGTTGGCAAGTTAGAAAAGGATATGAGTGTTCTTCCTGTGGCAATCTTTGGATTTGATTGGGAGCAAGAGATCACCCGGGCGTACGTTACCAATCTAGTCCCTCACCTTCTAAAACACTTGAATAATTCTGACTCAGTTAGCTTCGTAGAACACGATTTGAAATACCAAGAGTTTCACAATAACTCTGTGGGAAAGGAAGATCCTGGGATTTGGAAGACAACAATTCTGATGCCCATGCTGCCAAATTATTTTGGAGTTTTGTCAACACAAGTTGAGGTCCAGCAAAATAATGAGAATGTCGAATACTTCAACGCACTACGCGCAATCTTTCATCTCTTCATGAACACCAAAGGACGGACCTTGCAGTTATTAAATAATGAAAGCAAACCAAAGAAAGTGGACCTGTCAGGAGTGAAGCTCACCGAGAGACAGGAACTAATCCTTGCCCTGATTGAAGAAGGACATACGAATTTGGCTATTGCTGACCGGCTCGGGTATTCAGAGTCGTTGATTCGCCAGGAAACAATTGCTATCTATAGGAAGTTGGGCATTGAAGGTCGGCGAGACCTGCAGATTATTCAGAAGCCTTGAATTTTCGAAACTTCAACTGAGTTTTGCCCAATTGGGATTTTCATATTGATGCCACTCAGATATCGGCCTCATTCCTACTTTCTCATAGAGTCTTAGAGCACCACTCTCGTTTCCGGCATCTACATTTAGACAGAGCTTCTTACGACCAAGATCTTGATGAGTCTTTATCGCATGGCGAAGAAGCGCTTCTCCTAGGCCCTTGCCATGATGCGCAAGCCGCACGCCCAATCCAGCGACATAACCGCAATCCTCGTGTTTGAGTTCATCGTTGCAATCAAGGAAGCCCACGTCCTCACCATCGACAGAGATAATCCATGCTCGAAGTCCTAAGTCCGTTGAGTCGCGCAGCACAAGGTCTCGCCAATCGTCGAAAGATCGTGGCATAAACCCAAAGTGTTTACTGAATGCATCTTGATGAACCGCGTGGAAAGAGCGCAATTCATTCTCGTCGTTGATATCGATTTCGCGAATCACACCAGGTTGCGCTCTCTCTGAATAAAGAGCAGAGCTGAGGTCCATTTCCAGAGTCCAATACTTTCTAATAAGTTCAAATTGATTCTGCTCAAGAATGCTTTTATAGGCAAGATCCCTTGATTGAGTTCCAAGCCAGAGTTGGTATTTGGGGTTACTTTCTCTTGCTAGCTCTATTGCAAGCTTTAACGAAGATTCAAGGGTTTGGGCTCCGGGAACCGTGTAAATGTCTAAGTAGAAACGATTTCGACTTTGATCAGGATTTAGAGTTATGAAGCTCTGCCACTCATCACTATCGGAGAATCTGGTAAGCCGGGTGATCGCCGTTTCAAAGAAACCGCGAATGAATTCACGCGCCTCGAGGTCACCAATACTCTTTTCATTTGGATTAAATGACTTTAGATTTCGGTTGGCTATATCTTTGACGACCTCTAAGTCATCCTCGGTTGCTGAGCGGGCTATGAGTTCCACCAGGCAAAAATAGTCTCTCTTTTGGAGGGAATCGTTATGCGCCCTGGGGTGGGTTAAGTAGCAAAGAGCAATAAGTAATGTAAGAATTCCGGCCTATGGACCTGCAGACGTTTTTCTATTCTCTCATCGGATTCACAGCTTTGATGGGTTTTCGTGCCTGGCAGAAGATGGGAAGGACTTATTTAGATCCTGATGCCAAGAGTAGAAATCATCGTCGCGGCGAGGATGAGTTCTTCCGCTGGTTGATAGTCGTGACCGTAATCGCAGTCCTTGTCTTCTCTTGGTATGCATAGGAGCTAAATGATGACTGAAACCTTTAAGTGTCCTTGTGGTTGCCCACCAAATAATTGCACTTGTTGCTGCAGTAAGCCCGAAGGATGTGGCCACCGGCCGAAGTAGTTATCTCTCGTTCTCTTTTGATATAGCCACAGACTCTTCGCCAATTTGAAGGATTCTCTTAAATGAGAATGCAACGATAACGAGGGAGATCAAGCCACCTATCAAAAAGGGGAGCCGCAATCCGCCCCGCGCGATGAATCCGCCAATCACCGATCCAATTGGCATCAGGCCCCAAACAATCGTTCTACGGGCGCCATGAATCCGGCCATAGAGCTCGCGCGGAATTATGCTCTGATAAACGCTCATCAAAAGGATATTCCAAACCGAGATTGTGGCACCGATGATCACACCTAGGGGCAGGAAGTACCAAACATTTGGAACTAATCCGATAAGGAAAATTGGAATTGAGGCAAGCAAGAGATTAAAGGCAAGCGCTCTTCCTCTTCCCATAGATTTGGAAATTTTTGGCGCTAAAACCGATCCTGCGAGCGCACCCAATCCTTGAATCGCAAGAATAACTCCAAGGAATTGTGGCTCAACCCCCAACTCTTCGATGATGAATAAGGGGGCGATTGCGTTGGAGAGCGAGAAGAAGAAGCCAAGAAGTGTTGTAATCACAACAAGATGAAAGATTCGCTTCTCTTCGTACATGTATTTAATACCGGATTTGATCTCATTGAAGAAGTGGGGTTCTGGCGCTTCTGGCCCGCGCTCAGCAGGCTTGAGAGAGGCATGAAAGGGAAAGATTGAAACTATGAGTGCTGCGATTGCAAAACCGACTCCGGAGAGGAAGAACGGAAGAGCAATAGCAGCCGCATAGAGAAAGCCCCCTAGCGGAGTTCCGACAAACTGGGCGACGATAACTTCGGCAGTGTTTAGTCGCGAGTTGCCGCGCTCCAATTGATCTGATTTGAGTAGTTCGGGGAGTATGGCCTGAGAGGTTGTATCCACCAGCACTTCACATACACCCCAGAGGAATGTTGCAAGCAGAAGTATCTCAATCGTCATCGCATCTTGATAGACGATGTAGGAAACGGCAAGGCCGATAAGGGCCCGAGCTAAGTTCCCAAGAAAAAGTGCTTTTCGGCGATCGACTCGATCGACGATAGCCCCGATGGGAACGGCGAAGAAAAGCCAAGGCAGAAGCGATAAGGCCGACAGGAGCGAGATCAGAACTGGGTCGCGAGTTAAGGTTATCGCGAGAAGTGGGGCAGCTAAGCGGAGAACGCCATCGGCCAAATTAGTTATTAACCCCGCACTCCAGATGCGATTGAAATCTGATCCAAGTCCATTACTCATAAGGGTTGAATATTAGTAGGGATTAAATCAGAAATTGCTTCTTTGCCTTTAGAGTTATGGGGTGAACTTCCAAGTGATATCCGACTTTGATGCAGCTCTCGATTTTCTGAAAGATGATCGCCGCGCACTGACGCTTCTTAAAACTTGGATACCAAGGGAAAAGTTTATTGAGCTACTCCATTCCGAAAATGGAATATCTATTTTTCGAGAGGACTCAACTCCGATAGCTTTCTCAATAGGCGTAAATCCCCCGATAAGAGATTCCTGGAAGAAGATGAGTATCGAACGAGGAGCTCAAGTAATTACGGAAATCAGCGCTAAGGAACGCGAAGATTGGGAGACCTATTACATGGTCATACCAAGTGAACCAATCGAGGGAAACGAATCTCTCTCCAGAACTAACTCAGAAATCGAATCCTTTTTAAAGCAGCATGCTCCTAAATCCTCAGTATTCCCCGGCAATAAAGAGATTATCGAGTGGATACTCGTGGACCGGAATCGGGAATTGGTTGGAGTTGCTGCCATCTGTCGCTGGGAGTCCGGTGAGCATGTTGTCGTATCTGTCGCTACTCATAGCGAGATGCGGGGCGAGGGAATTGGCGCTGAGGTCATGAGACAAACTCTTGCGGCCGCACAGAGAAATTTGATACCAACTCTCTGCTTAGGCGTAATGAGTGATAATCATTCAGCAATTGCCCTCTATAAGAAGACCGGCTGGAAGCCTCTATTTAAGTTCACCTTCATTGAGCGCGCATAGCGCTCTTTATTTACCTTAAATTCACCTTTAGGTTCGAGATTTGATTCGTCCTTGCGACTACCTTTCCGACATGCGCAAGCTAGTCGCTGAATTCACTGGAACTGCTTTTGTAACTGCGGCAGTCATTGGCTCGGCAATCATGGCTACTAATTGGACTAAGGACGGAGCAGTCTGGCTCCTCGTCAACATGATAAGCACTGTAGCAATTCTCTACATCGCAATTCTTTTGTTCGCATCCATTAGCGGGGCTCACTTCAACCCAGTTGTTTCGCTTGTAAAAGCGATTCAGCGTGAGATCTCGTGGCGCGAGGCAATTTCCTATTCAATTTCCCAGGTACTTGGAGCAATCTTTGGGGCTGCTGTAGCTCACCTACTCTTTGATTACTCGGTTTTAAGCCTCTCAAAGATTGAGCGTTTTGGTGCAAACATCTTCCTTTCAGAGACGATTGCAAGTTTCGGCCTGGTTCTAATAGTCATAGCGAGTTGGAGAAAGTTCAAAGTTAGGAATCGCGCCTCGTTAATAGCGCTATGGATAGCTTCTGCATACTTCTTCACCTCATCCACTTCTTTTGCTAATCCTGCGGTATCTTTAGGAAGAATGCTCACTGATTCATTGGCTGGGCTATCACCAGCTTCCTTTGGGTTGTTTGTCCCAGCACAGATTCTCGGCGGGCTTTTGGCTCTGCTATTCAACAACTACCTTGCAAGGAGTAAGAGTGAGTAAGAAACCAACTGTTCTATTTGTCTGCGTTCATAATGCGGGTCGTTCCCAAATGGCAGCTGGATTCTTGGAGCACCTTGGTCAAGGGCAGGTTGAAGTCCTATCAGCCGGAAGTGCTCCTAAAGAGAGCATTAATCCAATTGCGGTTGAAGCCATGGCTGAAAAAGGCATCGATATAGCAAATCGCAAACCGAAGATCCTTACTAACGAATCTGTTCAGGCAAGCGATGTAGTCATCACTATGGGATGTGGAGATGCTTGCCCCTTCTATCCAGGCAAACGCTATGAAGATTGGGCACTAGATGATCCCGCTGGACAGGATCTTCACTTCGTCAGGAAGGTTAGAGACGAAATTGAAAAGCGGGTAATGCAACTACTTTCTGAGATTCTCTAGCGCTTTAGGCGCAAATGCCTAGCTGGCATAGAATCGAGGCGTGAAGGCGGCGCGAGAAGTCCAGGAAAGACTCTTAGCTCTTGCTCAACTTGATTCCGATTTGATCCAAATCAAACACAAAATGGATACCCTCCCAATCGCTCGTCAATTTGATGAGGTGTCTAAGGAGCTTTCAGCCAAACGAGACCTTCTAGTCGCTGCACAAACTGAGAGAGATGACATCAAACATGAACTCACTCGAGCTGAGGTCGATGTAGAGCAAGTTGTTTCTCGAATCGAGAGGGATGAGAAGCGACTCTCTTCGGGGCAAGGATCACCTAAGGAACTTGAACAGCTACAGCATGAGCTCGGTTCATTAGCAAAGCGACGTGCAGAACTGGAAGAAGTAGAGCTTGAGATCATGGTCCGTATCGAGGGCGTTGATTCTCGTATTAAGGAATTAGGTCAAGAGTGCTCAAGTCTTGAATCTCAATTGTCTGAGTTGAAGATAAAGAAGGATCAGGAATCAACCGCTCTTGAGGGATCTATGAAGCAGACAAGAGAATCTAGAGCAGATCTAGCTCCGAAGATTGATAGTGAACTTCTAGCGCTTTACGAGAAGATTAGAAGTAGTGGCGACGGAATCGGTGCTGCGAAGTTAGCGGGCAATCAATGCACTGGTTGCCATCTCACTATGAATGCCGCAGAACTTACGCGAATTAAGGCTTTGGCGGATGACGAAGTTGTCAGGTGCGAGGAATGCCGCCGCATCTTGATCAGGCTCGATTAATGTCTCGCAGCCTCATGCTTTACGCCGATGGCGGCTCCCGTGGAAACCCGGGCGAGGCAGCTTTTGGCGCCGTCATCAGCGAAGGCGGCAAGGTTCTGATCGAGTTATCTGAGCGAATCGGAGTAGCGACTAATAACGTCGCGGAATACAGCGGCTTAATCGCAGGATTACGAGCTATAAATAAATTAGATCCTCAAGCACATGTCTTAGTGAGGATGGATTCCAAGCTGATAGTTGAGCAGATGAGCGGAAATTGGAAGATCAAGAACCCCGAGATGAAGAAGATGGCGATTCAAGCTCGAGATGCACATCCAGCACACTTGATTCGTTACGAGTGGATTCCGCGAGAGTTGAATTCAGATGCAGATAGCCTGGTGAATCTAGCTTTAGATTCCTAAGACTTGCTCTTAGTTTCCAGGACTTACGGTCGACATATTGAACTCACCGATGACCATCGGTGGAACATGCATATGTGTCGCGTATTCAGCCCATTCGCGAGGTTGCGTCCATTCACTTGCTCCCGCAGCTTTGATTCGAGAGAGAGCGTTCACGGGCGAATCGTTCCAACGGAAGTTGTTCGTCGCGCCTTGAACTTCGCCACCTTTGACGTAGTAGACGCCGTCGCGGGTAAGCCCAGTTAGCAAGAGAGTATTTGGATCGACCATGCGGATGTACCAGAGAGTGGTGAGCAAGAGACCGTTATCTACAGTCTTGATCAAGCTCTCCAAATTACCGGATGCTCCTGGAACCTCCATGAAGTAGTTATCGCCCATCGGAGTAAATGGAAGCGAGGTTAATTTCGACGAGGCGCGGGTCTGGATGAGGCTCTGCAGAACGCCATCTTTCATCCAATCAACACGAACGCTTCTCTGTCCGTTATCAAATATCGATCCCAAAGAACTTGATGATGAGTGAGAGATGAATGGCGAACCGGGCAGAAGCTTGCTTGAAGGATCGCTATAGAGATTTACGGGAACGTTTGCGAACTTCTCGCCAACGCGAGTTCCGCCACCCTTCTTGGAAAAGACGCTCTGTCCTTCGAATGCATCACGTCCAGTCGAAACCCAGACCATGTAGGTATACAGGTCAGCGATCGAACCTGATGGGAAAATCGTGTCGTACTTTCCAGCAGGAAGATCGACCTTCTTTGCTTGCCATTCAAGTCGCTGGCGTATCGCCTTATCGATTGCGGCAACGGAAACATTTGAAAAATCGTGAGTTTCTATTCCCTCCCAAGTAGAACGGGAACGTTCATGGGATTTTCCGGTCATTTCAACGCGACCGATAGGGGAGTCATTGCGAAGTCTTAATCCACCTTTAGAGCCAACCCAGACCGTTGAATGAGTGTGCTCGGCGTAACCGAAGAGTTCGATCTTGTCTGCGACCGAACGTTGCATCATCTCGCCAAGATCTGGTGCGAACTTCTTGAATACATCAGGACCGGTCGGATTGTGTGGAGCGCTCCAATCTCCGAGAGACAGATCCTTTGCGAGAGGAGCGTAATCATCAGCAGGACCGGCGGCCTTAGCAGCCGAGATTGCTTCGGCGAGAAGCGCATCGATGTCTTTCTCATCGACATTGGTGCGAGTAACCCCACCAGCTGCCATTGATCCATCCATTGCCACGAAGGCGAGGACGGTGACGCTGCGTTCTTGAATCACGCCATTTGTAGTGAGAGTGCTGCTTGCCCAGCGAAGATTTGCTTGGGTCTTGTCTTTAACGATGACGATGCATTCATCGCTAGTAGCGCGTGCGAGAACTTTCTCGATTAAGTCTTGGGCAGAGATCATTTGCCAGCCTCCGCAACTGTGTTGAGGATATTTATCTTGTCGAAAACGGCAGCGGGGCAACCGTGGCTTACGGCGGCGACCTGACCAGGCTGAGCCTTTCCGCAATTGAATGCGCCTCCGAGAACATAGGTTGAAGGTCCGCCTACTGCCTTCATCGCGCCCCAGAAATCAGTAGTTGTCGCTTGATAGGCGACGTCCTTTAGCTGTCCGACTAACTTTCCATTCTTGATGCGATGGAATTGCTGGCCGGTGAATTGGAAGTTATAGCGCTGCATATCAATCGACCACGATTTATCGCCGAGAATATAGATGCCATCTTCAACCGAAGAGATCAACTCATCGAGGCTTGGACCACTTGGATTTGGCTGCAATGAGACGTTTGGCATTCTTTGAATAGGTACATGTGCCGGGGAGTCAGCGAAGGCGCAACCATTGCTGCGATCTTGATTTACGCGAGCAGCGATTCGTCGATCTAGCTGATAGCCAACAAGCACGCCATCTTTGACGATATCCCAACGTTGAGCAGCGACTCCTTCATCATCCCATCCAACAGTGCTCAATCCATGTTCAGTCATGCGATCGCCTGTTACATTCATAAGTGGCGAGCCATATTTCAAATTGCCGAGTTTGTCCGGAGTAGCGAAGGAAGTTCCAGCGTAATTCGCTTCATATCCAATCGCACGATCAAGCTCAGTTGCATGTCCGATCGACTCATGGATTGTGAGCCAGAGATTTGAGGGATGAATCAATAGGTCGTAGCGACCAGGTTCGACTGAAGGGGCCTTTACCTTCTCAGCGAGCAATGAAGGGAGTTCATCAATCTCTTTATCCCAGTTCCAGATCGAATTGCCCATCCACTCCCAGCCGTAACCAGCAGGTTGAGCGAGCGTGCGCATCGATTCAAATCCATGTTCGCCAATGGAGATTGCTTCAATCTGGGTTTGAATGCGGACGCGCTGTTGGGTAGTGCTCGTTCCATTTGAATCTGCGTAATGTTTCTGTTCCTTCACATACATGGTCATCGCACTTGTGTGGTTGACCGAGCTTGATGCAAGAAGCTTGGAACTCAAGGAAGCTAAACGATCTTTTCTCTCGCTATCAGATACCGAGAATGGATCAATCTCATAAGAAGAGACCCATGTCTTATTCGGATATGAGGGTTCGGGAGCTAGCGAGACTTCTTCGGTTGAGAGCGGTTTAGAGGTCTTTGCCATCGCCACAGCTGTATTTGCAAGTCGCTTTGCGGTATCGACGGATAGATCAGGGGAGGATGCGAAGCCCCATGCCCCATTAACAATTACTCGAACACCGATACCGATGATCGTCTCATCACTCTGGGTTTCAGGCTTCGCGTCTCGCAAAGAGAGAAGTCCGGTACGAGTCCGCTCGATTCGAACATCTACATGGGATGCTCCGAGGGACTTTGCTGTCGAGATTGCGGCATCGGAAAGAGCCGATAACGGTAAGGCGAGAAAGTCTGCATCAACTGATTTGCTCACTCGCGCACCCTAACGTTTCTTTCAAGAGATGTCATCGGGAGTAGGGTTTAGTCGTGCCACAAATAGCAAGCGCTCAACTCACAGGATTAGTTGACCTTCATGTAAATGGCCATGCTGGAATCGATTTCCTAACCGCCAAAGACGGGGGTGAGATCCGTAAAGCCACCCGTTCCTTAAAGTCACATGGAGTCGATGGATTTCTAGCATCCTTGATTACGAGCGAGATGAGCGACCTTGGGCGGGCGGTGGCGATGATTGATGAAGTCGCAAAGTCGCAAGGTAACAATGAAGCAAAGATCCTAGGGTTTCATTTCGAAGGCCCATGCCTATCCCATGACAGGAGAGGAATACACGCCCCAAATCTCTTAAAGAATCCTGAACCTGCGCTGATTTCAAAACTTTTGAGTTTCCCAAATGTAAAGATGATCACTCTTGCTCCAGAGCTACCGGGAGGTATTCAAGCGATTAAAGAGATTGCCAGCGCGGGCGTTGTTGCATCCATAGGTCACACAACCGCGGATAGAAGAATCGCAGAAGAAGCATTTGATGCCGGAGCAAAAACTGTCACACATCTCTATAACGGTATGGAGAAAGATGGCGGATTAGTAGATGCTGTTTTGGAGCGCGAAGATGTTCTCTTTCAAATAATCATCGATGATGTTCACGTCTCACGCGAGTTGGTTAAGAAAGCCTGTGATCGAGCACTTGATCGATTAATCATCACCACAGACGCACTAGCTCCAGCTGGACTTGGCCCAGGTCGCTATCCCTTTGGCGATATGGAGATCGAGATAAAGGATGGAAAAGCTCTTCGTCTCGATGGAAAGCTCGCTGGTGGAATCGGAACCCTACGCCGATCTCTCGAAATTCTTGAGGAATTGGGCTATGTGCGCGAGAAAACCCTGCCTGCAGTTACTTCTCGCCCGCTCAAACTGATTAACGCTCACCTCTGATTCAAGGGTAAAATTCGCGACGAAGAGTCGCCCGGATCACCGCGTTACTTAAGAGCCTAATTAACT
>CAZFQY010000024.1:0-15055 GCA_964521265.1 uncultured Clavibacter sp. | reverse complement strand
AGGCTGAGGAGAACTTCTCAGAGAGCGATTCGAACATGGCGCGAGCCTACTAAATAGCAGCGCTTCCCTTCTCGCCGGTGCGGACACGAACTACATCCTCAACGGCCGTTACCCAGATTTTGCCGTCTCCGATTTCTCCAGTTGCTGCGCTCTTAACAATTGCATCGATTATCGGCGCTACATCCTTGTTTTCTGCGAGGATTTCAAAGCGGATCTTTTGAATGAGGTCGATGGGATATTCGGCTCCGCGGTAAACCTCAACGTGTCCTCCCTGGCGACCGACTCCCGATACTTCAGAGACGGTTATTCCACGGACTCCAATCGCGCGAAGCGCTGCCTTTACCTCATCTAGTTTCTGTGGCTTGATGATTGCTGTAACGAGTTTCATAACTAGCGACCTCCCTTAAGGATTCCGCCTAGTTCATAGGCGCTCTCCCCGTGCTCACTTAGATCTACTCCGCTGATCTCATGATCACTATTAACACGGAAGCCGATCGTCTTTTCGATAGCGAAACCAATTATTAGCGTCATGATGAATGAATAGGCCATCACTAGGCCAACTCCAAGCGCTTGCTTAACAAGCAGCTCGGTGCCACCACCGTAGAAGATTCCATCCAAACCGATGCTGTTGACTGCACTTGAGCCAAAGAAGCCGATTGCAAGACTTCCAATGATTCCGCCCACTAAGTGGACGCCGACAACATCAAGCGAATCATCGAATCCAAATCGATACTTAAGTCCAACAGCGAGAGCGCAGATTGCACCAGCTATGAATCCGATTACGACAGCCGCCCAAGGAGCGACGAATGCACAAGCTGGCGTAATTGCAACCAGCCCAGCAATCGCACCCGAGGCTGCTCCCAGAGAGGTGAAGTGACCATCACGGATCTTCTCCAAAAGAATCCAGCCAAGCACAGCTCCTGCGGTAGCAACTTGTGTATTCAAAAATGCGAGTCCGGCTATTGCATTAGCTCCCAAAGATGATCCGGCATTAAATCCAAACCAACCAAACCAGAGAAGTGCTGCTCCTAGGAGAACTAGTGGAAGTGAATGTGGTCGCATTGGACTCTTTTGCCAACCGATTCGCCGACCGAGAACGATTGCCAAAGCAAGAGCTGCTACACCAGCGTTGATGTGTACTGCTGTTCCACCAGCGAAGTCTTGAACGCCTCTAGCTGCAAGAAAACCCGCTCCGGTAACTTCATCGCCAACTTTGTTTCCGAAGGCGAAGACCCAGTGAGCGACTGGAAAATAAACGACTGTTACCCAGATAGCCACGAATACGCCCCAAGAGAGGAACTTTGCTCTATCAGCAATCGCACCAGAGATCAGTGCAGGTGTGATGATTGCAAACATTAGTTGGAAGACCGCAAATACCAGTAGCGGAATTGGATAGACACCACCGTTGTTTGCTAACTCATCAACAACTTCACCGAGTCCGGAAAGCGAGAAAGATCCATACCACTCTGAATTGGCCTCATAGCCAAATGCCAATTTAAATCCATAGATGACCCAGAGAACGCTTACGATTCCGATAGTCACCATGGACATCATCATCATGTTAAGCACGCTCTTTGACCGAACCATTCCTCCGTAGAAGAGGGCTAGACCTGGGGTCATCAAGAGCACTAACGCCGAGCTCGCCAATACCCAAGCGGTATCACCGGCGCTAAGAACAACTTCAGACATAAATCACTCCTGAATTTTTAGAAGAATCTCGGCGCTGAGAATGACCGAATGCTCCACCCCGAGCATTACATCGGAGGGTCAGTTTTTATTTCGCGCGGGTGACTTATCTAGAGCTAGCGTTACGGTTGTGTTAACAGATTAGATACATAACTCCTAGGGTCAAAGCTCTCCATGTCGCGTTCTCCCTCTCCAGTGCCAATCAATTTAACGGGGACCTTAAGGAGTCGTTCCGTGGCAAGGGCTATTCCGCCCTTCGTGGAGCCATCGAGTTTGGTGACAATTAAACCGGTAAGTGTTACCGCCTCCATAAATGATTTCGCTTGGGTAATTCCATTCTGCCCAGTAGTTCCATCAAGTACGAAGAGAACTTCATCGATTGGAAGAACCTTCTCGACTACTCGACGGACCTTAGATAACTCCTCCATCAAATTACTCTTTGTATGCAGCCGTCCCGCCGTGTCGATTATTAATACATCAAAGCCTTCCGAATTTGCTCTGGTTGCAGCATCAAATGCAACAGATGCTGGATCGCCATTGGCCTTTCCCGTTACTACTGGAACCCCAATCCGCTCTCCCCAAGTACTTAATTGCTCAACAGCGGCAGCGCGGAATGTATCTGCGGCAGCAAGAATTACCTTAAGCCCGTCATCTTTGTAACGCTTCGCCATCTTTGCAACTGAAGTAGTCTTACCTGTCCCATTGACTCCAACAACAAGGATTGTGGTCACACGCCCAGAATGAATCTCAATTTCTCGAGGACCTTCGGTGAGTGAATCAAGAATTCGATCCAAAATCTTCTTCTCGAGTTCTTCAGCCTTCTCTCTTTCGACGACCTTAATTAACTCTTCTGCAAATTCGGCACCGATATCAGATTCGATCAGGACTTTTCTGAACTCATCGATATCTTCAGGAGTAGCTTTATTTCTCGTGAACTTTGCGAGAAAGGAACCGAAAAGACCCATTTACTCTCTCGCTTAGACAGATTCAGTTTCGACTTCGCGTAACCGCTGGGAGATAACTTCGGATACTCCGTCGCCTCTCATCGTTACGCCGTAAAGCGAATCTGCAATCTCCATGGTGCGCTTCTGGTGCGTGATGATGATCAGCTGGGATGCAGCGCGAAGTTCCTCGAGAACAGTGAGAAGTCGTCCTAGATTCACGTCATCTAGCGCTGCTTCAACCTCATCTAAGACATAGAAGGGGCTAGGGCGTGCCTTGAATATCGCTACTAACAGCGCAACGGCGGTAAGGGAGCGCTCGCCACCTGACAGAAGCGAGAGGCGTTTGACTCTCTTGCCGGGCGGACGGGCCTCTACATCTACGCCCGAATTAAGCAGATCATCTGGATTAGTAAGGATTAGTCGACCATCTCCACCGGGGAACAGGCGTGCAAAGATCTTCTCGAACTCCCTTGCAGTATCTCGGTAAGCCTCTTCGAATATCTGCTGGACTCTGTCATCGACTTCCTTGATGATATCCAAAAGGTCTTTCTTAGATTTCTTTAGATCCTCTAATTGCTCGGCCAAATATTTCAATCGCTCCTCTAGTGATGAGTACTCCTCTAGGGCGAGTGGATTGATCTTTCCAAGCAGGGTGAGCGATTTCTCGGCAGCAGCCAGACGCTTTTCTTGCTGCTCCCTTACAAAAGGAATGAAGTCTCCCTCTGTAAGTTCACCATTTTCATTCTCGATAAATGTAGGTACATCTCTATCTGGTCCAAATTCTGCAATCAATGTTTCTGCATCTATTCCAAATTCTTCCATCGCCTTAAGTTCAAGTTGTTCAATGCGCAATCTCTGTTCTGCTCTAGCAATCTCATCGCGGTGAACACTTGAGGTCAGTTGATCCAACTCGTTGGCAAGATCTCTGATTTGGGCCCGAATGGCGAGAATTTCTCCATCTCGTGCGGTTCTAGATTGCTCAAGTCGGGATCGCTCATGGCCGGCGCGGGTAATCGAATTTTCAATCTGAATCAGCGCTTCATAGGCTGCATCAGCAACCGCTTGGGCTGTGACAGCGCCACGTGCGCGCGCTTCTCTTCGTGAGATTTGGCGTGCTGCGGACTCTCTCTCCGATATCGCGGCTTGCTCTAGATCTGCGGCTCGTTGAGCAATCGCAGCTACTCGCTCTTCAATCGTCCTCAAGCCCAATCTTGCTTCAACTTCTACGGCCCGCGCAGTAGCTATCGAAGCGCGAAGGTTTTCAAGCTGAGTTGTATCCGGTTCTACCGGTTCCTCGCCAGACTGAAGCGAGGCCAGGGCTGTAGCCAATTCCGCCTCATCACTCCTCAATGAGTTGAGGACTTCAGAAACTGAATTATCAAGCCGCTCAATCTCAGCCACGCCGCTCTTTACACTCTGGCCAGCAGCGGCCATCTGTTCAGCTAAACCGGCCATGCGAGCATCTGATTCATTTAACTTCGATAAAGCCGCGTCATATTCGAGCTGGACTTGGCGCAGTGAATTTTCTTGTGAGGAGATTTCAAAACTTAAGCGATCGCATTCGTGACTTACCTTCGTTAGATCAATTTCACTCTTCTCAATCAGCGCACTGATTTCAATTAATGATGAAGCTTGAGCCGAACCGCCGCGGGCTCGACCTCTGCCAATCATGTCGCCATCACGAGTAACCGCGACCAAATTTGGATGTGAGCTGATTATTTGCTCAGCATGATTTAGCGACTCTGCCGCAATATATCCAGCAAGAAGATTTGGTAGTGCTGATCCGAGGGTAGCTGAACTAACTTTTGATGCGAGAGCCACCAATTCACTTGGGTAGCTCAGATTCTCCTGGCTTGAGCCAGAAATCATCAAAAGTTCAGCGCTTCCTGCGCTCTCAGACTTCAAGAAGGTGATTGCCGAGATAGCGCTCGAAGCGTCATTCACTACTAATGCATCAGCAATACTGCCCAGCGCTGCCGATACCGCACTCTCCCATCCCGGCTCGACTGTAATAAGAGATGCGACGCTGCCTCGTATCTGGATTCCACGATTATTGGTTAGGAGTGCGCCACTTCCATCTTTATGCAAGGTTGCTTGTCGAAGTGCATCAACCTTGCTCTGAAGTGAGCTTCGATTTCGCTCTGCTTTATTGAGTTCTAAATTGAGACTTTCAAGTTTTTTGCGATTCTCTTCGAGCGATCGTTTTGCACGCTCGAAATCGGCATCAAGGCCCAACTCGCTTGCATCAAGGCCAGCAATCTCACTTTCAAGGGCTGCGAAATCACGTTTTGCTCCATCGACCCGCTCTCGCGCCTCGTTCAATGACCGCTCGAGTCTGGAGATTTCAGAGCGAGAACCATCAATCGCAGATTGAAGGCTCTTTATATGCCCCTCTTGTCGGGCAGTTCCTTCTCGATGGTCGGCAATCGCTCGGAGCGCCGCAGCAACTCGATCCTCTTCACTCTTTAGGCGTTCCTCAAGTTCCGCAACATTCTTACTTGCTTCACCCAAATTACTCTGTGATCTAGCAAGTTCACCCCGTAGCACGCTCTCTTCTTGCCGCAGAGAGCGAGCTTCGGCATCCATTACTTCTGGATCGCGGCCACTTGATCGAGCCTCTTCTACCTCTTCAGCGAGGAAGCGTGCGCGTTCAGAAGCTAAATTCTGGGTTCCGCGTAACTTCTCGCGCTCACCAACAAGTTTGTAGTAGTTATCTTGCGCCGAACTAAGTAACGGTCCCTCAACCGATGCAATGCGATCGAGTTCTACTTCACGATTGCGCAACTTGTCTAACTCTTGTTCTACCTCCGAGCGACGAGCTCGAAGAGCGCTCTCATCAGCTACCTCAGAGTTTAGAGTTGCTTTGAATGAGATGACATCATCAGCAAGAATACGAAGGCGTGCATCTCTAACCTCGGCTTGAATAACGGCTGCCTTCTTTGCCACTTCCGCTTGTTTACCAAGTGGGCGAAGTTGACGGCGCAACTCGTTAGTCAGGTCTTGGACTCGGGACATATTGGTCTGCATCGAATCAAGTTTGCGAAGCGCTTTCTCTTTTCGCTTCCTGTGTTTGAGAATTCCAGCTGCTTCCTCGATGAAGCCTCTTCGCTCTTCTGGGTTGGCCATCAAAATCGCATCTAGTTGTCCTTGACCTACGATGACATGCATCTCACGGCCGATACCGCTGTCGCTTAGAAGTTCTTGGATATCAAGTAGTCGACAACTCTCACCATTTATCTGATAGTCACTCTGGCCATTTCGAAAGAGGATTCGAGAGATGGTGACCTCGGAGAAATCAATTGGAAGTGCGCCATCGGTGTTATCAATCGTGACGGCAACTTCAGCGCGACCCAAAGGAGCGCGACCGGAGGTACCGGCGAAGATGACATCTTCCATCTTTCCGCCACGCAGACTCTTTGCGCCCTGTTCACCCATTACCCAGGTGAGAGCATCAAGAACGTTGCTCTTACCGGAGCCATTAGGTCCGACGATGCAGGTGATCCCTGGCTCGAAACGTAGGGTCGTCGGGGCCGCGAAGGACTTGAAGCCCTTCAGGGTCATGCTCTTCAAATACACGGGTAGAACCTAGCGAAAAGGCTCGGCTGAGCCGGTGATTACGCCCGCTTTTTAGCCGGCTTTCTCGACTTTCTTGCGCGCTGGCATGAAGGACAGAAGTGTGAGGAGCGATTGGCAAAAGTGATCCTTCTTATCAAAGCGCCACAACGGCGACAGGGTTCATCTTCGCGACCGTAAGCCCGTAGCGAAACCTCAAAATATCCGCTCTCACCATTCACATTTATATATAGGTCATCAAAGCTAGTTCCACCCTGCTTCAATGCGCTCTTCATCACCTTCTTAACGGCCCGCAAAATCTCACCAATCTCCAGATCACTGAGGCTGGAACTCAATCTCTCTGGATGGATCTTCGCGTACCAGAGCGCCTCGTCGGCATATATGTTTCCGACCCCACTCATGATCTCCTGATTCAATAAAGCTTTCTTGATCTCGATATTTCTTCGCTTTATCCGGGCAATCACCTCAGCTTTATCAAAATCCTCGGCGAAGATATCGGGGGCTATATGGGAGCAGCACTCAGGAAGTTCTCCGTTAGAAGCTTGAACGAGCGGTTCGGCAGACATCCAGCCGAAGGTGCGCTGATCTATAAATCGCAGCTCATTTGTTCTATCTCCGAAGTCAATTCTAATTCGTGCATGTTTCTCGAGCTCTGATTTCTTGGGGACTATCAACATCTGTCCACTCATGCCCAGATGGCCAACCAGAGCGAGTTCCCTATCTAATACAAACCAGAGGAATTTTCCGCGTCTTGATACATCGATTACACGCGAACCTTCGATGTTCTTAAGTGAGATGGTCGAACCACTTCTCGTCGCCCGAGGATGGAGAATTTCAACTTTTTTTACTCTTTTTCCCGTAACCCACGGAGCAAGTCCGCGTCGTACAGTTTCGACTTCGGGTAGCTCGGGCATGGTTAAAGTTTCTTAGTTATTTCCTCATATGCAAGTCGAGCAGCTACTTGTTCTGCCTCTCTCTTACTCTTTCCATGACCCTCCGGGTAGGAGATTCCGTTTACTACCGCAGTTGCGACGAAATCCTTATCGTGATCTGGCCCAGATTCAGTCACTCTATATTCAGGTGCAGGAAGTCCAGATGCGGCAAGGATCTCTTGGAGCGCTGTCTTGCCGTCAAGACCAGCTCCTCTCGATGCCGCTTCATCTATTAACTTCGACATTAGACGGAGCAATACATCCTTGGTTGTAGCAAAGCCGTGGTCTAGATAGATCGCACCTACTAGCGCTTCGAAGGCATCTGCGAGAATCGAATTCTTGTCACGACCACCAGTTACTTCTTCGCCTTTTCCAATTCTTAGAGCTGTACCCAATCCAAGGTCACGGCCGATTGTTGCTAGCGCTCGCATATTCACAACACCTGAGCGAAGCGGCGATAATCTAGATTCGTCTAGATCTGGAAACCTCTCGTAAAGAGCTTCAGTGATTACTAAACCGAGGACGCTATCGCCGAGAAACTCAAGCCGCTCATTTGTGGGAATTCCGCCAGATTCATATGCGAAGGAGCGGTGAGTTAGAGCGAGTTCAAGGAGCTCTGGACTTACCGAAATTCCGAGCTTTTCGGTTAGCGCCAGTGTCAGAACTAAACCTCTAGGACTTGGCGCTTCTTATAAGTGCCACAAGTTGGGCAAGCCGTGTGTTGCAACTTCGGCTGCTGGCACTGGTCGCAGGTAGAAGTTGCAGCTGGTGTTGCCTTCCAAGAGCTGCGGCGATGGCGGGTGCGAGAGCGAGACATCTTTCGCTTTGGTAGTGGCACGGCCGTCTCCTTACTTTCTTCTACTAGACCATTTCTAGTTCTTAACTGCTCAGTTGCGAGCGCGTAAGTATCCCTCAGCCCTGGGATTTATGACAAATCGAGCCCTATTTGGGCTGCCAACCCGCTAGGCCAGACCAGCGCGGGTCGACCTTCTCATGAGTGTGATCCGGTCCAAGTTTCTCCATCCGCTCACCGCATTCACTACAAAGGCCTAGGCAGTCCGGTCTGCAGAGCGGGTTCAATGGCATGGCAAGAACGACTGCGTCACGGATAGGAATCTCAATATCGGCAATATCTCCATCCATTGCAAACAACTCATCATCATCTTCTTCGTTATCGGATTTCCTACTCTCATAGAGGAAAAGCTCTCGAAATTCCTGATCAACATCCTCTTTCAATTCATCTAGACAACGGCCACATTCACCTTCAGCGCTACTCACGATTCGTCCAGATATAAGAACTCCATCAGAGACAGCTTCCGCTTTAAAATCGATTACGAGAAGTTCACCTGATTTGATGGCAAGCATCGGTGTTCCAATCGGCTCAGGCGCGGCAAATTCAAGGTGATAGTTCTTCATCTCCCCCGCTCTACGCGGTAACTCATGGAGATTTACCTTAAATGGTGACTGGGAATTACTTTTCATTCGTCTGCTAGTTGAGAAAGAACATCCTTATCACTAGCTCCAGCTAATCTCTCTCGACCACGATTTACAGCTTCCAGCGTCTTATTCAAAATTACCTCTAACGTTGCGAGACGGGAATCAATGTATGCGTCAACTTCTGCCCTCTCTTTTTCAACTTGCGCGTGGGCTTCATCCACAAGACGACCAGCCTCTTCTCTTGCTGCTGCAACAATCGCGGTCTGTTCTACCATGCGAGCAACTTCTTCACGTGCGTGTGCAATTAACTTTTCGGCTGATTGACGCCCTTCCTCGATGATCTCCTCTCGATGCGCAAGTAATTTCTTTGCGCTTGTGAAATCTGTAGGCAGAGCTTCGTTAATCTCATCTAGAAGACCAAGTAACTCGCCTCTATGCACTACGCAAGATGCAGACAGCGGAACTGCGCGAGACTCCTTGACCATCGTTATGGCCGCTTGAAGCTTCTCTAGTGATTCCATCACTTACCCCCTGCTTTTGATTTCAAGGCCTTCAATACTCCGGCTGGGACAAGCGCTGAGACATCCCCGCCATAACGCGCGATCTCTCGAACCAGCGAGGAAGATAGGAAGGAGTATGTTGGTTTCGTTGCCATCAATAATGTATCGATGCCCTTTAATTGAAGATTCATCTGGGCCATCTGAAGTTCATAGTCAAAGTCGCTAACAGCTCTTAAGCCCTTAACGATTGCCTTAATGTCATGAGTTTTGCAGTAGTCAACGAGTAAGCCAGACCAGGTATCAACCTTCACATTTGAAAGGTGAGCGGCAGCCTCTTTAGCCATCTCGATTCGCTCCTCGATCGTAAAGAGCCCTGTCTTAGAAGAATTAGCAAGGACTGCGATTGTGACCTCATCGAAGAGCCCACTAGCGCGCTCGATCACATCAAGGTGTCCGTTTGTGATCGGATCAAAGGATCCGGGGCAGACCGCTCTTCTCATAGTGGGGCAACGCTAACACGCCTCGGCATAGTAGATAGTGGCAGCGCCATATTTGCGCTCCTTGAGCGGAACGAATCCTTCTGGCCAGTCGATGG
The DNA here is from genome assembly GCA_964521265.1 of uncultured Clavibacter sp. Classification (GTDB taxonomy): domain Bacteria; phylum Actinomycetota; class Actinomycetes; order Nanopelagicales; family Nanopelagicaceae; genus MAG-120802. The sequence goes on along the minus strand of CAZFQY010000024.1, from coordinate 5,388 downwards.
TCTTGCTCTTTGAATCTCTCTCGATCGCTATGACCGAACCCTTCTTAAGAAAACCATTCATCGCTAGCAACCGAAGTGAATTAATAACTTCTTCCATGCCTAGCTCATACGGTGGATCCAAGAACACAATGTCGAATTTACTTTCAGCAGACTTCTCCAGGAATCTAGAGACCGACATCGTGATGACGCTACTACTTCCAACGCCTTGAATCTTGCCGAGCATCTCATGATTTGCGCGCGCAACACTCGTAGCTTTCTCTTCCTTATCTACCGCTTGGACGAATGCAGCACCGCGAGATAGCGCTTCTGCGCTAACCGCTCCCGACCCACAATAAAGATCCAAAAAGTGTAGGTCGCTGATTGATCCGAATTCGGATTCGAGAGTTGAGAAGAGCGCTTCGCGAGCTCTATCTGAAGTTGGTCGAACTGAGCCGCTAGGTGAAATCAGGTTTCTACCTTTGCCAAGACCGGCGATGATTCTCAAGACAACTCCGTTCTTACTTCTTCTCTAAGTACGTGGCCCGCTCTTCTTGGCGCAATTTATCAACCTCATCGCGAAGCGCAGTATTTAAATTTAATTCTGGGTCACTCTCCAGGATTTGTTCGGCTACCTGGCGCGCGCGCAGGATCACCTCCTCATCTCGGATTACTCGCAGCAGCCTTAAGTGGGATGTGGCGCCCGACTGGGCACTTCCCAGCACATCACCTTCGCGACGTTGCTCTAGATCTAGTCGACTTAATTCGAAGCCATCCGTAGTGCTAGCCACAGCCTCCAAACGCGCCATCGCAGGAGTGCCGCTCGGACTATTAGTGACCAGCAGGCAGAGACCCGGCACGGCTCCTCGACCAACTCGTCCGCGTAGCTGATGTAATTGCGAGACGCCGAAGCGGTCTGCGTCCATGATCACCATGATTGAAGCATTTGGAACATCAACACCAACTTCGATCACTGTTGTAGAAACTAGAACATCTATCTCGCCTGCAGAAAAGCGAGCCATAGTTGATTCTTTCTCGCTATTGCTCATTCGCCCGTGCAAAGCGCTGATTCGAAGGCCCTTCAATGGTCCATCGCTTAATTGCGGAAATAGCTCTTCTACGGAGTACTTGCCCTTAACTTCCTCGACATCCTCTTCTCCCGAGAGCCTACGTGCACGTGCTAACTCATCACTTGTTAGTCCAAATGTGGTGAAGTCAGAGTTATCTGTCGCAGAGATTCTTGGTGCGACAACATAAGCCTGTTGGCCGCGAGATACCTCCTCAACGATTCGCTGCCATGCTCGCTCGAGGAACTGTGGCTTCTCACTCGCCGCAATCACATGTGTCTGAATGGGAGTTCTACCTAGTGGAAGTTCATCAAGTGTAGAAACATCTAGATCTCCAAATACAGTCATAGCTACAGTTCGCGGTATTGGCGTAGCCGTCATGACTAGAACATGTGGTGGAAACTCAGATCTATTTCTTAAGACATCTCTCTGTTCAACACCGAATCTATGTTGCTCATCGATAACCAATAGAGCGAGATCCTTGAATTCAACACCTTCACTCAATAGAGCGTGCGTTCCAATCAGAATCCCGATCTCGCCACTCCTTGCCGCCCGCAAGATCTCGCTCCGTTCATTACTTGGTGTAGATCCGGTAAGGAGAGCGATACGCGTCGCAGAATCAGCGGTGCCCAACATTCCTTGGAGCGCTAGATCGCCCAGTAGTTTCTGGAAATTCTTGTAATGCTGTTGAGCCAATACCTCGGTCGGTGCGAGCATCGCCGATTGTCCGCCAGAATCGATTATTGCAAGCATGGCGCGAAGCGCAACTATCGTCTTTCCTGAGCCGACGTCACCTTGTAATAATCGAAACATGGGAGAGGTTCCATAAATATCAGCTTCAATCTGAGAGCAAACTCGTCGTTGTCCCGCGGTCAATTCAAAAGGCAATCGCGTATCAAACTTGGAGAGAATTCCTGGAACGCTCGCTTTCTCGCGAATTCTGGTTCTCTGCTTCTTAATCTCACTCTTTCGCGCCAGAAGGAAGAGTTGCATCGATAGCGCCTCATCAAACGTGAGTCGCTCCCGGGCAAGGTCTGCCTCCGCTAGAGAATTTGGTAGATGGACCTGCTTTATCGCCTCAGCTAACGTCGGAAATCCAAGAGCCAATCGGAATTGCTCCGGTAGCGGTTCACCCAAATCTCCAACTGATTCGATCCCAAGCCGGACGCATTGCGCAACTTTCCATGAGGGCAATTTCTTTGTCGCTGGATAAACGGGAAGGAACTTTCCAGCGAAATCACTAACCGCTTCCTCTTTATCCTCTCCATCTGGAATGAGCAAGTAATCTGGATGCGCTAACTGTCGCTTACCTTTGAAGATTCCAACTTTGCCAGCAAAGAGACCTTCACGGCCCTCTCTTAGATCCTTGCTACGCCAAGCTTGATTGAAGAACGTCAAAATTAATTTTGCGCGCCCATCAGAAACAACCACTTCGAGAATTCCACCTTTTCGCCCTGGAATTCGTTTGACAGTTACTTTCTCGATACGCGCAAGAATCGTGACCTCTTCGCCTTCCTCAAGCGCTTCGATATCGGTTAACTCTCCGCGCACTACATAGCGGCGCGGATAATGGCGAAGCAGATCCTCAAGGCTCTCAAGACCTAACTCTTCGGCGAGTACTTTCGCGGTTCGATCCCCGACTACCTTCGTCAGCTTCACCGCCATATTTGCCATGCTTCATTCTCCCCAATCACCGCATGAATGGGGCGTATCTAAGGGTCAATTGGCGCTTCGGGCGCCTCTCCGGCTAATCTTGCGCCCGCTTAATTGAACGAATCCGATTGAACCCAAGGAGTACGACCGTGGCATCTGTATGCGATATCTGTGGCAAAGGCCCGAGCTTTGGCAACAATGTCTCACACTCAAATCGCCGTACTCGTCGCCGTTGGAATCCAAATATTCAGCGCATCCGTACTCTCGTAAACGGTTACACCAAGCGCCAGAACGTATGCACTTCCTGCCTTAAGGCTGGAAAGGTCGCGCGCTAACTCTTAGCTCCAGTCGTGGGAGTAACCCGCGGCTTTGATCTCTTTTCCATCAAGCGTTACTCCGCTGCCTGAGACCACCTCCCCAATCTTTATGAAACCGGGGACGACTTCCCCGGAAGTGCCCAGCAAGACATGATCTTCTCCACCATTGAGTACCCAATCTAGGTACTTCTCTCCATCAATTCCCTTCAATTCGCTCTCACTTAAGACTTGGAGATCAAGATTGATACTCACGCTACTCGAATCTGCAATATGACCAGCATCGGTAATTAGCCCATCACTTACATCAATCGCGCTATGCAATTTCGCGAAACTTTCACGGTATTGGAAGTAATCCAAGCTTGGCGACTTATGTTGAGCGATTGCTCGCAACTCAAGTGAAGATTCAGCGCTCTTTCCGCTTTGAAGAAGATAAAGACCGGCTGCTGATAATCCTGGTAGTGAGGAGATGTATAGAGAGTCTCCGACTTTTGCCCCGGATCTAAGTAAAGGATTAGTTGTCTCTCCGATTGCCGTTATCGATATGGATAGCTCCGAACCAGAGGAGAGATCGCCACCGATTACTTGAGCCCCTACCAACTCGGCCTCATGTGCAATACCTTCCGCCAGCTCCAGAGCATTTTCAAGATAGCGATCAGGGAGTACGACTGTTACAAGGAGAAACTCTGGCCAACCACCCATCGCACAAACATCAGCAAGATTCGCAGCCGTTATCTTTCTACCGATCTCAAAGAGAGAGCTCCAACCGGTACGAAAGTGAATTCCTTCAACAGCGACATCGGCGCAGGCAATAACTTGCTTGTTCGAGGTGAAGACCGCGCCATCATCGCCATTTGGAACGACTAAGTTGGTTTTTCGGGGGCGCGCGAAGATGGCCTGGATCTGTCCAAGCAACTCCGCCTCTTTCATCTCGCCCCCTTCCGCTAGCAAGCCTAAGTGCGCTAGCCTAAAGAAATGTCGATACAGGCTTACATTCTTATCCAAACCGAGGTCGGAAAAGCAGGCAGCGTCACAAAAGCCATCGGTGGAATCGCCGGAGTCACTATCGCCGAATCAGTAACCGGACCATATGACGTGATCATGCGGGCTGAAGCTGCAAATATGGAGGAGCTCGGACGCACCGTTTTGAATAAAGTCCAAGCAGTCCCGGGCATCACCAGAACTCTTACCTGCCCAGTAGCAATCCTCTAATCCAATACTCCCCTAACCCGCAACACGCTTAACTTCAATTGTTGCATTAATACTACATAGCATTTATGCTACAAACGTGAGCCGAAATCCAGAAGAACCGGTCTATAACCGGATTGAAGAGGTGAGAACAGATCTTGGACTCTCACGCCAAGATCTAGCCGACAAGGTCGGCGTCCATTACCAAACCATCGGCTACCTCGAACGCGAGGAGTACAGCCCATCGCTTGTCCTGGCCCTACGCATTTCAGAGGCTCTCAAAACTCCCCTCTCTGAACTCTTTTCACTCGCTCAATTCAAGAAAGGCAGATAAATGTCTGAACTATCGATTGTTATTGTGAACCTCGCTGCGCTGGCAATCGCTTATCTATACATCTACCCCAAGTATGCAGGTAATGATGTCAAGAAATTGGCTTGGTTAGACACCGCAGTAGGTGGAGTCGCTTTGCTGGTTTTGGCTCCGTTCAACTGGGGCTCACCTAGTGATTACACATTCATCGATTTTGATACGAGTTGGTGGATATTCGCCATTCTCACCTACGCCCTACTTGAACTTCCCCTCTTCTATTTTTATGTGAAGGCACGGGGCCTTGGAGCGGAATATCGCAATCTATTCAAATCAAGTGGCGGTGGATTCACTGAGATGGCAAGTGAGAAGTCTGTGAGAAAACAACTTTCAGATACAAAGTGGGATGGATTGAGAACTAGAGGCGCGCTTCGGTTTCTAGTTTTCGGAACAAATATCACCATGATCGCAGGCACGGTATTTCTCTTCAGAGTTGGCGATAACGGTTGGGCTTCTCTGATAATTCTGTACATCATTGCTATTTTTGTTTTCTGGTTCTTGCTCCGCACTGCAGTCCGCTTGATTCCTGATGCTCCTGATAGAGCTCTTGACGAGCGATTGATCCAAGAGCGAAATAGCGTCTTTCACAGGGCTTATCAATACCTATTCGGTGTCTCTGCAGCACTAGCGGGAGCGCTACTGGGTTATTCAATATCCAAGGATCTTTTCACTGACAGCGATGGCTTCAACTACACCTTGCAATTTACCTGGCCACAGGTAAATGCGATCTTCTGGTTGGTCTTCGGCTATGCGTACATGCTTCCCTCTCTAATCATGGCCTGGCGTGAGTCAAGACGCATGGATAAGAAATCATGAATATAGA
>CAZFQY010000023.1:0-15628 GCA_964521265.1 uncultured Clavibacter sp. | reverse complement strand
TTCGCCTTCGAAGTGAGCCTTGAGCGCTCGTTCTGGTCGAGGACCACTTTACGGATACGCACGTTGATTGGAGTTACCTCCACGCACTCATCCTCGCGGCAATACTCAAGTGCTTGTTCTAGATTCAAGATCTTTGGTGGAATCAAACGCTCATTCTCATCAGAACCTGAGGCGCGCATGTTCGTCAACTTCTTCTCGCGCACGATATTCACATCCATATCTTCAGGGCGAGAATTCTCACCTATAACCATTCCTTCGTAGACATCAGAACCAACCTCAGAAAAGATTGTTCCGCGCTCTTGAAGAGCAAAGATTGCATAAGAGGTAGCGGTGCCAGCGCGATCTGAAACTAGCGAACCAGTTGGACGAGTTCTTAACTCTCCATTCCATGGTTCGTAACCATCAAATACATGGTGCAATAGTCCGGTTCCACGAGTCTCAGTCAAGAATTCAGTTCTAAATCCGATAAGTCCACGCGATGGGACTTTAAAGTCCATACGGATCCAACCGGTTCCATGGTTGACCATCTGCTCCATGCGTCCTTTACGAAGCGCCATAAGTTGTGTGATGACACCTAAGTAATCTTCCGGTGCATCGATAGTCAAACGTTCCATCGGTTCATGTAATTTGCCATCAATCATCTTTGTGACAACTTGTGGCTTTCCGACTGTTAATTCAAAACCTTCACGGCGCATCATCTCTACTAGGACTGCGAGTTGAAGTTCACCTCGACCTTGGACTTCCCATGTATCAGGACGTTCGGTATTTAATATTCGTAGCGAGACATTTCCAACTAGCTCTGCATCCAGGCGGTTTTTTACAAGGCGCGCAGTCAGCTTCTTTCCAACGCGACCGGCAAGCGGTGAGGTATTGATACCAATTGTCATCGAGATACTCGGCTCATCGACGGTGATTAATGGCAGCGGGTGTGCATTTTCAGCGTCCGCCAAAGTCTCGCCCAAAGTGATCGTCTCAATTCCGGCTACAGCGATGATGTCCCCCGGACCCGCCTCAGTTACTGGGACGCGTTCTAAACCTTCGGTCATCATCAACTCGGAGATCTTCACCTTCTCTTGGCTTCCATCAGTCTTAAGCCAAGTGACCATCTGGCCCTTCTTGATTGTTCCTTCATGCACTCTGCATAGTGCGAGTCGACCAAGATAAGGAGAGGAATCCAAGTTAGTTACATGTGCTTGTAGCGGAGCCCCCTCGTGATACTTAGGAGCTGGGATGGTTTTGAAGATGACATCGAAGAGCACATCTAGATTCTCTGCATCTGGCATTCCACCATCAGCGGGGCGATTAAGGGATGCGCGTCCAGCTTTTGCAGAGGTGTAGACGATTGGAAAATCAATCTGCTCTTCATTGGCATCAAGATCTAAGAACAATCCATATGCCTCATCAACAACCGCAGCGATACGAGCATCAGGGCGATCTACTTTATTGATGATCAAGATGACTGGAAGATTCTTTTGTAGCGCTTTACGGAGAACGAAACGCGTTTGTGGAAGTGGACCTTCTGAGGCATCGACTAGAAGTGCGACGCCATCGACCATCTCAAGTCCTCGTTCGACTTCGCCACCGAAATCTGCGTGGCCAGGTGTATCGATGATGTTGACGATTGTTGAGCCGCGCTTTACAGCAGTGTTCTTAGCAAGGATGGTGATTCCCTTTTCGCGTTCTAGATCCATCGAATCCATGACTCGGTCTTGGGTTTCGGATTGCTCCTTATGTGCTGCGAATGCACCGGATTGCCACAACATGGCATCGACGAGCGTTGTCTTACCGTGGTCGACGTGAGCGATGATCGCGATGTTGCGGAGCTCAGAGCGCTCCTTCTCAGCGAGGCCAGCTAAATGTGGCGATTTTGAATGGTTTCTAGACATTGAACCGGAACTCTACGACATCGCCATCTTGCATCACGTAATCCTTACCTTCCATGCGGACTTTTCCGCGCGAACGAGCTTCGGTCATTGATCCTGCAGCCACTAAATCATCAAAGGAGATGATTTCTGCCTTGATGAAACCTTTCTGAAAATCTGTGTGGATTACGCCAGCGGCCATCGGAGCGGTATCTCCTTTATGGATTGTCCAAGCGCGAGCTTCCTTCTCGCCTGCAGTCAGATAAGTCTGGAGGCCAAGAGTGTTGAATCCGACTCGGGCGAGAGTACTCAATCCTGGCTCCTCTAAACCGATTGATTTGAGTAGTTCGAGCGCTTCAGCATCATCTAATTCAGCGAGTTCGGCCTCAGTCTTGGCATCGAGAAAGATCGCTTCTGCAGGAGCAACTAGTTGCTGCAACTTTGAGCGCAACTCTTTATCGCCTAACTCTTTCGCATCGACATTAAATACATAAAGGAACGGCTTTGCGGTCAGGAGCCCCAACTCTTTCAAGAGCGTCAGATCAACTTTTGAACCAAAGAGCAGTTTTCCTTCGGCAAGAATCTTCTCTGCTTCGCGCATCGCATCAAGAACAACTTGACGATCTTTAGCTTGGCGCGCTTCCTTCTCAACTCTAGGAATCGCTTTCTCAAGAGTTTGAAGATCTGCGAGCTGTAGCTCGGTGTTGATTGTTTCAATATCACTAGCTGGTTCGACTCGACCATCGACGTGAACGACATCTGGGTCAGTGAAGACTCGAATGACCTGGCAGATTGCATCGCTCTCGCGGATATTTGCGAGAAACTTATTTCCAAGGCCAGCTCCCTCAGATGCGCCCTTCACGATTCCTGCGATATCTACGAAGGAGACCGAAGCCGGAATTATCCGTTCGGAGCTGAAGATCTTGGCTAAGACGGCCAGACGCTCATCGGGTACGCCAACTACGCCCACATTGGGTTCGATTGTGGCGAATGGGTAATTCGCAGCCAGGACGTTGTTCTTCGTCAGGGCATTGAAGAGGGTCGATTTTCCAACATTGGGAAGGCCGACGATTCCGATTGAGAGGCTCACGAGGAGTAGAGCCTAACCGTCAATGTCAGCCCCTACTGCCACGATAGGCATATGAACGGTGCGATATTCCTCATTATTGGTCTTGCGATCGGTCTAGGCCTCGGTTTTCTCTACGCGACTGCGAGAGTGAATAGTGAAAAGGGAAAGGTTGATCTCCTTAACTCACAGATCGAAGAGCTCCGTCGTGAAGAGACTCGGTTAACAACGTTAAATGAACAACTCCGCGCCGTGACTACTGGAATGACCCAACTAACTTCACAAGCTCAAGAAGCTGAGGTGAAGCGAGCGCGAGCCGAGAGTGAGATGCGCACCCAGATAGAGACGATGCGCCTTGGTAATGAGAACCTTCTCCGCGAAACTACTAAATTGGCGGGCGCTCTCTCTAACTCACAGACTCGTGGAAAATATGGTGAAGCACAACTAGAGACACTCCTAGAGAATGCTGGGTTGCTTGAGAATGTACATTTCTTCAAACAGGATTATCGAGCATCTGGAACTGAGATCTCAAAGCCGGATATCAAGATCTCTGTGCCTGGTGGAAGCGAGATCTTCATCGACTCGAAGTTCCCATTCGATCGCTTTCTAGAAGCTGTCGTAGAAAAAGATCCGGTAGAGCGAGCCCGCTTGATGGCCCTCCATGCGAAGGATCTTCTAGGCCATGTAAATGCTCTCGCAAAACGTGGTTATCAAGAGAGCGGAAACTCCCCAGATTATGTTGTTCTCTTCGCTCCATTTGAATCCATCCTCTCCGAAGCCCTTGATGTCGAACCACAATTACTTCATAAGGCCTTTGAGAAGAATGTAACTATCGCTACTCCCACAACGATGATGGCCTTATTACGTACCGTGGCTTATGTATTTAGTAGGAGTGAGCTCGCTAAAAACGCCCAAGAGATCACTGACTTAGCCGGTGAGCTATTGAAGCGAATCGGAAAGGTCCACTCAAAGATTGAGACTCTCGGTGATCGACTTAAGTCAACTGAAAGAGCCTTCAACGATCTAATTAAGAGCGCTGAAGAGAATGTCCTCAAGCCTGCTAGAAAAATGGTCAAACTAGGCGCTCCATCTTCAAGTAAGTTGAAGGCCTTAGATGAGGTTGACGATGAAGTGCGCGCGATTGCTCCTAAAGCAATTGAGAGCCCCGAACTCTTCGCGGAAGATATTGATATGGAAGATCTAGATGAGGGAGATAGCGATGACAAGTAATCCCGCCACAAATCTCCCAAAGCCCCCGATTAAAAGCCCTGTTAAGGGAGCTGGGCTGACTAAGCCAGGTGTGGTTATTCTGCAATTCCTCTTAATCGCCTTTGTTGCAATGGTTGAAATCTTCTTCCGCTCCAATGTCGGCTTCATCACCGGTATCGCAATCTGGGCTGCCTACTACGGAGCGTTGATTTATGGAAGAAAAGGAACAACATACGTAGCGGTCGTAAATCCACCGATTTCCTTCGCTTTCGCGACGCTCTTCTTACTACCAACAGTTGGCGGAATCTCATTGAGCTTTACTCGAATTGGGATTGATCTCGTAACTGGACTTGCGAGCGTTGCGCCCTTCTTAATCTCTGGTTCACTCTTTGGTTGGTGGCACTACTTCAAAGAGCGTAAGCAACTACTTTCCAGCGGCCTTTAGGTCCTTACGAAGCTCTGGCGGTAGCGCAAAGAGGAGGCTCTCCTCCATAGCTCTAAATTCACTTACATCCCCATATCCACGTCGCGCTAACTCCTCGAGCAGATCCTTGACCAGAAGTTCTGGAACTGAAGCGCCACTTGTGACACCGATTGTCTCAACGCCTTCAAACCACTCATCCTTAACTTCACTTGCATAATCGATTAGGTAAGCAGCTTTCGCACCGTACTCTTTTGCAACTTCAACTAAGCGAACAGAGTTAGAGGAATTCTTAGATCCAACCACTAGGACCAATTCGGTCTGCGGGGCAATCTGTTTTATCGCAATCTGGCGATTCTGCGTTGCATAACAGATGTCATCAGAGGGCGGATCTTGAAGCTGTGGGAATCGATCTTTAAGAATTCCAACCATCTGAAGGGTCTCATCAACGCTAAGAGTGGTCTGGGAGAGCCAAGCTACTGGCCGATTTGGGTCGATCTCGATAGTACGAGCTTCATCTAGCCCATCAACAAGTCGGATGTGATTAGGTGCTTCACCGGCTGTTCCTTCAACCTCTTCATGTCCATTATGGCCAATCAAAAGAATCTGAAGATCATCGGCAGCGAAACGTCGCGCTTCTTGGTGGACTTTGGTGACCAAAGGGCAAGTCGCATCAATTGTCTTCAGTTGACGATTTGCTGCCTCTTCGTGGACTTTTGGTGAAACTCCATGTGCCGAGAAAACCACCCGCGCACCCTCTGGAACCTGATCAGTCTCTTCTACGAAAATCGCGCCCTTCTTCTCGAGCGATTCAACGACGTGCTTGTTATGAACGATCTGTTTGCGTACATAAACCGGAGCCCCATAAAGCTCGAGCGCCTTCTCCACAGTTACTACAGCGCGATCAACCCCGGCGCAATAACCGCGAGGCGCAGCTAAGAGAACTCGCTTCGACATGCGCGCATCCTATTAGTATCGCGCCATGCTCGAAACTTCAGCGGAAAAGCCAGTACCGGTACGCGTAGTTTCAGAAGCAATCAGCGACTACATCAATCGCCTCGGCCAAATCTGGGTAGAAGGCGAGATTGCGCAATTAAATGATCGCGCTGGCTCTGGAATGGTCTATATGAGATTGCGAGATCCAAGCGTTGATATGTACTTAGAGGTGACCTGTCCTCGCTCTGTATTCAAAGCCGTGGCGCCACTCACTGATAACGCACGTGTTGTAATCCATTCTAAAGTCAATTTCTATACCCCGACCGGCCGCCTCTCCTTAAATGCAAAGGAGATCCGCCAAGTTGGAGTCGGTGAATTATTGGCCCGCTTGGAAGCTCTGAAGAAGATGCTCGCAGCAGAAGGGTTGTTCGCAACAGAGCGAAAGAAACCGCTTCCCTTCCTTCCCAAGAAGATCGGCTTGATTTGTGGAAGAGCGAGCGCTGCGGAGAAAGATGTAAAAGAGAACGCTAAGCGTCGCTGGCCTGCAGTTATCTTTGAGACTAGAGAGGTCGCGGTTCAAGGAGCTGACGCAGTAATCCAAGTCTGTGCTGCCCTTCGAGAGCTAGATGCCGATCCAGAAGTTGATGTCATAATCATTACTCGCGGCGGCGGCTCTTTCGAGGATCTTCTCCCATTCTCTGATGAAGGATTGGTAAGGCTTGCAGCTTCATGTAAGAAACCAATTATTAGTGCCATAGGTCATGAACAAGACACCCCATTGCTAGATCTAGTGGCAGATCTACGCGCATCAACTCCTACCGATGCGGCTAAGCGAGTTGTTCCAGATATCAGAGAAGAGTTCGAGAAAATCCGCCAACTCCGTCAGCGCGCTGACCGAAAGATAAATGACCGGGTTGTACTAGAGATGACAAAAGTCGTGGGTTTGATTCAACGTTCCTTCGCAAGTATCAATTCCAGACTCATGCGATCGAGCGAAGAGTTGACCCATCTGATTGCGCGAGTTCGCACGCTTTCACCACAAGCAACGCTCGATCGAGGATATGCAGTAGTCCAAAAGGTTGATGGCTCGATTGTCCGCTCACCAAATGTGCTCACAGAAGGAGAAGAGTTAAGGCTCCGTCTCGCCGAGGGTGTGGCGGTAGCAACAGCCACAGGCGAGGTTTTGACTGATCCAACTACCCGGGTAATGAAAGGCGAGTAGATTACGAATATGGCCGATATGAGTTATGAAGCTGCTCGAGATGAACTTCAGAAAGTCGTAGCAACTCTCGAATCAGGTGGCCTGGGTCTTGAAGAATCTTTAAAACTCTGGGAGCGCGGCGAGGAGCTTGCGGCAATCTGCCAAGAATGGCTCGATGGGGCGCGTGCCAAACTCGAATCGGCAAGCCAATTAGCCTCAAGAAATAGTGAATTAAAGAGCGATGAGGCTGAAGAGAGATAGCGATGCCTGAATTCATCTACGAGGACCTTCTCCCGGTTGGCCCGGATAAGACGGAATATCGCCTCGTCTCCAAGGAAGGCGTATCTACATTTGAAGCTGATGGTCGAACTTTCCTTAAAGTTTCACCTGAAGCGATTCGAAATCTCACCGAAGTGGCGATTCATGACATTTCGCATTACTTGCGAAGTGAGCACCTAGCCCAACTAGCAAACATCTTGAAAGATCCGGAGAGCTCCCCAAACGATCGCTTCGTCGCCCTCGATCTGTTGAAGAATGCCAATATCTCCGCTGGAGGAATCCTTCCGATGTGCCAAGACACAGGAACTGCACTTGTTATGGGCAAGAAAGGACAGCAGGTCCTCACCTCAGAACGTGATGAGGTGACCATTTCAAAGGGCGTATATGACGCATTCACAAAACTAAATCTCCGTTATTCACAACTTGCTCCAGTAACTGTTTGGGAGGAGAAGAACACAGGAAACAATCTCCCAGCTCAGATTGAGATCTACTCAGATTATGAACACGCTGATGAGTACAACTTCCTCTTCATCGCCAAAGGCGGTGGGAGCGCAAACAAGTCCTTCCTCTATCAAGAGACGAAAGCGGTGCTAAATCCAAAGACCTTCATGGCCTGGTTAGAGGAGAAACTGCGCTCTCTGGGAACTGCGGCATGTCCTCCCTATCACCTGGCGATTGTGATCGGCGGAACGAGCGCAGAGTTCACTGCGAAGACAGCGAAGCTCGCCTCAACTAAGTATCTGGACTCGCTCCCAACGACTGGCAATGCCAAGACTGGCCGAGCCTTTCGTGATCCAGAGCTGGAGAAGCAGGTCTTCGAACTAACTCAGAAGCTAGGAATTGGCGCGCAATTTGGCGGTAAGTACTTCTGCCACGATGTCCGCGTAATCCGCTTGCCACGACATGGAGCCTCACTTCCGATCTCCATTGCAGTCTCCTGCTCAGCTGATCGCCAAGCCAAGGCCAAGATCACCAAAGATGGCGTATTTATCGAGAAGTTAGAGACTGATCCAGCGCACTTCCTCCCAGAAACGACTGATGAACATCTCGACGATAACGTCGTTCGAGTCGATCTAAATCGCCCGATGGCGGAGATAACAAGGGAACTATCGAAATATCCAGTAAAAACAAGGCTTTCGTTGACTGGAACGCTAGTAGTGGCTCGCGATCTTGCCCATGCGAAGATCAAGGAAGTCATTGATTCCGGTAAAGAGATGCCCGAGTATTTCAAGAAATATCCTGTCTATTACGCCGGCCCTGCAAAGACCCCAGAAGGCTACGCATCAGGTTCTTTTGGACCGACAACAGCAGGACGAATGGATTCTTACGTGGATCAATTCCAGGCACTTGGCGGATCACTTGTGATGCTTGCTAAAGGAAATCGCTCAAAACAGGTGACGGAAGCTTGCAAGAAACATGGTGGCTTCTATCTCGGGTCAGTCGGCGGTCCTGCTGCGCGCTTGGCCCAAGATTGCATCAAGAAGGTAGAGGTCTTGGATTACGAGGAACTTGGAATGGAAGCCGTTTGGAAGATCGAAGTTGAAGATTTTCCTGCCTTCATCATCGTCGATGATAAAGGAAATGACTTCTTCGCTGAGACAAGTAAACCTTTATCAATCGGCGTGCGGCCAACTGAAGCTTACTGATTGAGAACTTACTGATCTAGAACTTACAGATTGGGAATTAGTAGTAACGCGAGCGCTTGAACTTTGCGAGCGCCTTGCAAGGAGTCTCGTAGCGAACATCGATGTAGTGGAGTCCCCAACGAATCTGAGTAACTGGGTTTGTCCGCCAATCGGTGCCGATAACTTCCATCTTCGCTGCAGGTAGTGCTTGCGGGATTCCATGGGCTCCTGTCCGTGGATTCCTTGCGCGATAGTTCCAATTACTCTCTCGAGTCCAAAGTGTGTTCAAGCAGGAGAATTGGTAACGACCCCAGCCGTACTTCTCCTTAGCGATATCAGCAGCAATCTTCTTAGCGCCCTTAGGGCTTCTAGCCTTCTCGACTTGTTGGACCATTACCGAGACCATCAACATATCCATCGAGCGGACCGCGGTCGCCTCACTCATCTCAATCAAGGTAGGAAGCGCTGGACCGGTCTCCTCCGGCACGCTCGCCTTTAGGTTTGCGCTAGCCGTAACCGGGGCGGTTGCGATCGGCTCTTCTTCGATCGGCAGCTGGGCCGAGGCGCCACTAATGAGAGCGAACTCAAGGGTGGCAAAGAGGGAGATAGCAGCGATAGCCGAAGCCATGAATGGCCGTAGGGCTCTCTTTCGCAAGCGTCTACCTCCTCTTTCGAGGTTCGATTAAGTGGGGGAATCGGTTAAGTACCGGCCGTAAGGGTGACAAAGGGTGAAGGCACCCGCAAATCAAAACAGGCGTGTGGCGAGAAAAAGTGAAATCTCACAGGAAGTGTGGATAAGAAAAGCCCAGTTCATCACGGTAACTGTCCGATTTGAACCTTTTGAAGCAAAACCCCAGATTTGGGGGTAAATCAAGCAAAGAGCTGGACTGGATCCTCAAGGAGCTCGGTTACAAGCGCTGCGATCTGGGAGCGCTCGGAGCGGGTCAAGGTTATGTGGGCAAAGAGTGGGTGGCCTTTGAGCGATTCGATAACAGCAACCACGCCATCATGGCGACCGACCCGCAGATTATCCCGCTGGGCCACATCATGAGTTAGCACTACTCGAGAGCCCTGGCCGATTCGGGAGAGGACGGTCAGTAGAACTCCGCGTTCTAGGGATTGGGCTTCATCAACAATCACAAAGGCATCGTGTAGCGAGCGACCACGTATATGGGTAAGCGGAAGAACTTCGATCAATCCCCGATCCATAATCTCTTCGATGACCTGGTTTGAGACCAAAGCTCCTAGAGTGTCAAAGACAGCCTGAGCCCAGGGAGACATCTTCTCCCCTTCAGTTCCGGGCAGATAACCAAGCTCTTGTCCGCCGACTGGGTAGAGCGGCCGGAATACGACGACTTTCTTATGTAGTCGCCGTTCCATAACAGCCTCTAGTCCGGCACAGAGCGCTAGCGCAGATTTACCAGTTCCTGCTCTTCCACCGAGTGAGACGATCCCAACTTCATTATCGAGCAGAAGATCGAGAGCCACTCGCTGCTCGGCAGAGCGGCCATGGATTCCAAATGCGCTGCGATCGCCTCGGACTAGTACAAGAGATTTATCAGCGGTAACTCTTGCGAGAGCGCTGCCTTTCTCCGAGTGGAGTACGACTCCGGTGTGGCATGGAAGATCCTTAGCGAGCGGATCGCTCACCTTTTCACCAGAGTAGAGCGCATCAATCAATTTACTTCCAACGCTCTCTTCGACCATTCCGGTCCAGCCACTACTTGGGACCAACTCAGCTCGATACTCCTCGGCGGTGATTCCAACCGAAGATGCCTTGACCCGAAGCGGGAGATCCTTGGTTACAAGAACGACGTTCTTTCCTTCGCCAACTAAGTTACGAGCGATTGCAAGAATCCGTGAATCATTTGTTCCATCGCGTAAGAATCCATGAGGAAGCGATGATGTATCGGTGTGATTCAACTCGACTGAGAGCGTTCCACCGGAAGCGTTTATCTTCAGCGGCTGATCGAGTCGACCATGGGCAACCCGGAGATCATCAAGGGCTCGCAAGGCCGCACGTGCGAAATAGCCCAATTCAGGGTGGTCGCGCTTGGTCTCTAATTCACCGATAACAGCGATCGGAATGATGATTTCATGCTCTTCGAAGCGATATAGGGCGGTGGGATCAGCGAGCAAGACGCTCGTATCTAAGACATAAGTCTTCAAAACTTCAGAGCTACGACGGGCCAATTGGCTCCTCTTCCGGCTCAAATATTCTGTTTTCTCGCACCAACAACCTCGTCAGTGAGGGAAGTTGGCTACTGGAAAAAGGTAAATCCTCATGAAGCAACTTTTTGGCGACACGCTCAAGTTGAGGTTGAGGTTTTTTATCGACCCAGTCTTCGCTCGCGAACTGCGTAAGAGCGGAGTGCGCGGAGGAAATCAACCTTTCGAAAATCTGGCCAATACGCCTCGCAGAAATAGAACTCGGATTGATGGGTCTGCCAGAGCAGGAAGCCGCCTAGGCGTTGCTCGCCTGAGGTTCTTATGACCAACTCTGGGTCTGGTTGACCTGCGGTGTATAGATATTGGTCGATCTTCTCGGCCGAAACCGCATCGGCAATCTCGCTAGGTGATTTTCCAATCGATCCCGCCTCGGAGATGTAGCGCTTAACAGCGTCGATGATCTCTAGCCTTCCGCCATAACCGATTGCCACATTCACAGTGATCCCCTCGATAGCAGAGGTACTCGCCTCAACCTCCCGGAGCATGTTCTGGAGCGATTCTGGCAATAGCTCGAAGGATCCGACAGGCCTAATCTTCCAGCGACCAGTAGAGCGAAGACGCTTAACCGCATCCTCGATAATCTCCAATAGCGATTCGATCTCATCGCTATTGCGTTTGAAGTTATCACTCGAGAGAAGCCAGAGCGTGACCACTTCAATCTCAGTTTCTTCGCACCAATCAAGTAGTTCGACGATCTTCTCAGCGCCGGCGATATGTCCGCGACGCGGTGAGGTATCACCCGTTGGAGAGGGATTCTCCTTCGACCACCTTCTATTTCCATCGAGGATGACGCCAATGTGGCGCGGAGTTCGCTGTAGGTCAAGGCTCCGAAGAATTCGTTTTTCGTAGAGCGGGTAGATTGCAGATTTGATTAGCGACTTCATTGTCATTTGTAGATGCCTAGAACTTGTACTCTCGCGAGACCCTTCGCTCTGCGATAAAGGAGAAAATCGGCAAGGTACCAGCGAGGATAAACAGGATCATTCGCTTGATAGTGAAGCGGGCCTTGGCGGTGAAATGGATTGCGGTCAGCACATAGAACGCATAAATGTAGCCATGGACGAAGGGGATCCACTTGACCTTCGCCTCTAGCTCAGGGGCATCAAGCAGGTATACGACTGGGAGTTCCACAAACCAGAGCAATAGAGACATGATTCCGGCCAAGAAGGCCATCACTCGAAATCTAAGGACTACGCCCTTCATTCCTGAGGACTCCCTTCACGTTCGCGGAATCTGCTGTACAGCGGCAAGAAAACTACTACGAGTGCCATTAGCCACCAAATAACAACATAGGCGATGTGCTGCCAGTAGTAGCCGGGGATCGTCGGAGCTGCTGGGTCTAGAGCCACCCTAGGAATATCGAGCGCGATCCCATCTCGAACCTCGCTCTTTGCAAGTACGAATCCGTCGTAGTAATCCCCCGGGTAATCGGCGACAAGGAGCGAAGGATCGATTCGACTCAACTTGCCTTCGATACGTTCACTGAGATCCTCATACTGTCGATGAAATAGCCTGCCTGTTACGAAGATGTCGCCCCTAGGTTGATCGCTATTGGCGTCACTTCGCACCACAAGGATGTATCCACCGCCATCGACTTCCATGAGACCGACCAACCAAGTCTTAGCTCTGCCTTCGCTGTCAATCTGATTCGGAGCATCAAATTGCGCGACATAGGTGCCTGAGAATTCAACAAGGCGATTTACTGATTCACCGGAGAGATTGGAGTTGGGTTGTGAAACCTCTGATAGCGATACCACGGGCTTCTCTTCATAAGGTTTCTGGAGCTCTTTGACTTGAGCCGCTCTATCGAGTTGCCAGAAACCAAGTGCAATAAAGGTAGAAAATGAGATTAGAACTAGAAGGGCTGTTGCTAAGGACTTACTTCGAATCATCTTCGATCCGTCGTTGCTCCATTCGCTTATTCCGCTTATAGAAATTCCGAAGTAGGAAAATTGTTGCCAGAGTCAGGCAGGTCATGATGATTGAACCAGCTATACCTTGATCCAGATATCCGTTTTCCATGCGAGAATCATCTCATGTCGCATAGGTTCAGTGAGAACTTCGATGAGCTACCGAGAGAGACTCAAGAACTTCTCATCGCTCGTTATGGAGCAGCACGCAAGAACTATTGGAAGTTCCTGGCTCTCGCCTTACTCGCACTCGGCCTTCCCTGGTTGATGTGGAGCGCTTGGTATCACTCCAATCCCGAAGTCCGCGTCACCTTAGTTAGTTTCAAACCAATTGATGATCGTTCCATTGAGATTACTTTCGATATTGATCGTAGGGATCCCGAGCTGGCTCATACCTGCACATTGATTGCTCGTGACTACGAGAAGAATGTGGTGGGCGAGATTGATTTCCCGGTTGCCCCGAGCGACTCGAGCCCGACCCAGATTAGAGCGGTTATCCCCACGCGATTGGCCGCAGTCAATGCGGGCGTGCTGGAGTGCCGCCCGATTCAGCGTTAGACCGAAAAACTCGCAATAATCTCCCTCTTATGACCGCGAAAACCTGGCTCACCCAAGAGGCTGCCGATCGACTTACTAACGAATTGCGAGAGTTAGAAACGAACGGACGCAGTGAAGTCGTCAAGAAGATCGAGGCTGCCCGCGCCGAAGGTGATTTGAAAGAGAATGGTGGCTATCACGCAGCTCGCGAAGAGCAAGGCAAATTAGAAGCGCGAATTCGCCAACTCAAAGCGCTTCTCGAAAGCGCCGAGATTGGCACTCCAACCGGGCAAGCAGGACAGGTAAGTCCTGGCATGAAAGTCGGAGTTGAGATCATGGGTAAGAAGATGGAATTCCTTCTTGGCTCACGTGAGATCGCAAGCGGTGATCTCGATGTCTATAGCGAGCAATCCCCGCTCGGAGCTGCAGTACTTGGGGCGAAAGTCGGAGATGAAAGAAGCTACACAGCTCCAAATGGAAAGGCGATAACTGTGAAGATTCTCGCCGCTGATTTCTTCGCCTGAGCTAACTCCTTACTTAGAAGCCACATTCACATATTTCCTAATACTTAGCGGGACAAAAACCGCCATGATCAGGACCATGTAAATGAGTGACATCTCAAGTGGATTCTGGCTCGGCCATGAATTCGCTGTGACGCCAAAGATATTTTGAAGCCCAAAGAGTTCTCGACAAGCGGCAACCATCGTTGAGACTGGATTCCACTCAGCAAAGTATTGGAGCGGCCTAGGCATCCCGGTGGTAGGTGCAAATGCATTCGAGAGGAAGGTCAACGGAAACACCGCGATGAATACTGCGGCATTCGCAACTCGTGCCGATCTCACGGAGAGTCCGATGAGGATTCCAATCCAGGCCATCGCAAATCCGAAGAAGAGCAGGAAGATAAAGCCCAGCATCACTTTAAAGAGCCCAGAATCTGGGCGCCATCCCACGAGGAATCCAGCTAGACCCATGACGAAGAGAACGACGATATTTAATAACCCATCCCCAAGTGCGCGACCAAATACGACTGCGCCGCGCGAGATTGGTAGGGATCGGAAACGATCGATCAAACCTTTCTGCATATCCTCGGCAAGACCTACTGCTGTACCTGCAAGGGTAAATGCGACGGTTTGGACGAAAATTCCTGGCATCAACAATTGAACGTAATCAACGCCTGGAATTCCAGTAGAGATCGAGCCTCCAAATACATATCTGAAGAGCAAAACGAACATGACTGGTTGGATAGTCGAGAAGATCAGAACTTCAGGTACGCGGATCAGTTGTAGCCATTGGCGTTTGGTGACAACTAGAGCATCAGAGATTGCGTGTGACATCACTTCTTCCTCCTGCGACCGCGAGCTTTCGGATCGCTCTCTTCCTCAGTCTTCTTCTCTTCGGCTACATGGCCAGTCAAGGAGATAAACACATCATCAAGTGAGGGGCGCTTCAAGGCGATATCAAGCGGATGAATTCCCAGATCATCTAATTGTCGAGCTGCCTCGATCAGAGCCTTCGAACCGGTAGTGACTGGAGCTGAAACTTGGCGCATTCCCTCATCAACGCTGACATTGCCTCCCGCTACCTTGGCAACGATTTCCTTTACTTGAGGAAGATCATTTGCGGCTGCGACGATTTCTAACCGTTCTCCGCCAACTTGGCGCTTCAATTGATCTGAAGTTCCGCGCGCGATCACTTTTCCTTGATCAACCACAACGATGTCATCTGCTAATTGATCGGCTTCCTCTAGATATTGAGTGGTGAGCAAGAGAGTTGTTCCACCTTTGACCAGACTTTTGATCACTCCCCACATCTCTTGGCGGCCACGTGGATCAAGTCCTGTAGTTGGCTCATCCAGGAAGAGGATCTTCGGTTTAACGATTAGCGATGCAGATAAATCCAGCCTTCTACGCATTCCACCTGAGTAAGTTCTTATTGGGCGCTTAGCTGCGTCGGTAAGACTGAATTGTTCAAGAAGCTCTTCAGCTCGCTGCTTGGCAGCCTTCGGTGATAGGTGATACAGACGGCCAAACATGATCAGGTTATCCCAGCCAGTTAGCGTCTCATCTACTGCTGCATATTGACCTGACAATCCAATTACCTCGCGTACCTTTTCGGGATCTTTGATGACATCAATACCCGCGACCATCGCGCGACCAGAATCTGGAATCAATAAAGTTGTCAGAACACGTACTGTCGTGGTCTTACCTGCACCATTAGGTCCAAGTACTCCAAGCACTGTGCCTTCACTCACATCAAGGGTGAGGCCATCGAGTGCTCTTACCTTGCCGCCGTCGTAAGTCTTCACCAAATCTTCTGCAATTACGCTCTTCACTGTATCGAGGGTAGTAGCCTT
>CAZFQY010000022.1:1885-15936 GCA_964521265.1 uncultured Clavibacter sp. | reverse complement strand
TCAAAGGCCCATGTGCTAGCCACTACACAATGGAGGAACCTGAATTCTATTGGGTTTCAGGTATTGCTAATAACGCGAGCGCCAGGAACGGGCCCCGAAACGCGAATCACATTGCCTACTACACCGCTTGAAGTTAGGGCTACAACAAGATCTAACGCATGATCTTCGCTTTCGGCGAGGAATGCGACTGTGGGGCCAGAACCCGAGACGATTCCACCTAGCGCTCCGTAATCCAATCCAACATCAAGGATCAAGCGGAGCGCGGGTTTCAACGAGCATGCGGCTGCTTGGAGGTCGTTAGTAAGAGATTTTCCAAGCGCCTTTGCATCTCCTTGGCTTAACGAATGTAGAAGTGAATCGCTTACATGTGGTTTCGAGATATCAAGTCCTTCTCGCAAACGATCACACTCTTTATATACCGCAGGAGTTGATAGCCCAGAGCTGGAGAGAGCCAACACCCAGTTATATGAACCGCGCGATAGGACTGGAGTTATCTGATCACCTCGACCTGTTCCAATCGCAGTTCCTCCAGAGATAGTGAAAGGAACATCCGCCCCGATCTCACTTCCGATTCGTTCCATCTCATCACGTTTCAAACCAAGGGAGAAGAGCGCATCTATTCCAACGATTGTGGCGCCGGCATTGGCGCTACCTCCTGCCATTCCGCCGGCTATGGGAATCTCTTTCTTAATCTTGATCAATAGCCCTGTGGCGATTTCAAACTTCTTCCGCATCAGCTCAGCAGCTTTATAAGCAAGATTCTCTTTTCCAAGTGGAATTGCAGACTTTCCTTCAGCTGCTATCTCAATTCCATCGCCATCACTCTCACTTAGAGTCAATTCATCAAAGAGTGAGACTGATTGAAAAACCGTAGCTACTTCGTGATAACCATCTCGTTGTAGTGGGCCGACAGATAATTGCAGGTTGATCTTGCCCGGAACTCGGACAGATACCTGATTGGCCATGCCTTGAGCGTATTACTTACTTGCTAGCCATGCCTTCGCGAGTCTGGCGAATTGGGAGACATCCAATGATTCCCCGCGTGCTGTGGGGTCGATTCCAGCTTCGATTAGGAGTGATTCGGACTTACTCGATGAACCGATCAGATCGCTTATGGCTGAGCGGAGCATCTTCCTTCGCTTACCAAATGCGCTATCAATCAACTTAAAGGTCGCTTTACGTAACTCTTCATCTCCGATAGGAGCATGGCGACGGAATGACACCAGCGCTGAATCCACATTGGGTACGGGCCAGAAAACGCTCCGTGACACTGAATCGCTCAATTCCAGATCGCACCACCAAGCAGCTTTCGCGCTCGGAACTCCATAACTCTTTGAGCCCGGCTTTGCAGCTAACCGATCAGCTACTTCGTATTGCACCATGACTACACCCGATTCAATCGATGGAAATCGCTCAAGAAAATGAAGTAGCACCGGCACGGAGACGTTATAGGGAAGGTTTGCAACCAACTTGTTAGGAGCGCTCTTCAATTCCAATACCTTCAAAGCATCGGCATTCACTATCTCTATAGCGCCTGCGCCATGCTCGCTAACGGTCTCTTGTAATCTTCCAGCCAACCTTGAATCAATCTCAACGACAGTCACCTTGGGAGTCAGCTGCAATATCGCCAGCGTCAACGATCCCAGGCCAGGTCCAATCTCAACTACTCGATCCCCGCTCTTCACATCAGCGATTCGAACTATCTTCTTACAGGTATTTGCATCGACTACGAAATTCTGACCTAACGATTTAGTGGGGTGTAGTTCTAACGCGTTTGCAAGTGACCTGATCTCACTCGCTCCAAGAAGTGAGACCGTCATGAATCGAACGATCCGAAAATTCGCTCTGCATTGGCGCTTATTGAGTTAGCAAGGAGCGCGAGATCCTCACCTCGTTCCTCGGCCATCACTCGAAGCGTGTTTGGAATCTGAGCCGGAGTATTCAATGCTCCCCTATGGGGCATCGGGGCCAAGAATGGCGAATCGGTTTCAACCAAGAGCAGATCAAGTGGAACTAATTTCAGCGCTTCCCGTAGATGGGGCGCATTCTTGAATGTAACAGTCCCAGCGAAAGAGAGGTAGTAACCCTTCTTTACGCATTCCTCCGCCATCTCCGCATCGCCGGAGTAGCAGTGAAAGATCGTCTTTTCAGGAGCCCCAACTTCTTCTAAGGTATCGAGTACCGCTCGATGGGCGTCACGATCATGAATAACTAGGGCCTTATTTGTTCGCTTGGCGATTTCGATATGTCTAATAAAGGAGTAACGCTGCCGATCACGTAGATCCGCTTCGGTCCTAAAGAAATCCAATCCCGTCTCACCAATTGCACGGACCTTTGGACGCATCGCAAGCTCTTCTATCTTCGCTAAATCTCGCTCGAGATCATCAACTACAGGAGCTTCGTTTGGATGCAGCGCTACAGCTGCTAGAACACCGCTCCAACTCTCGGCAAGACGTACTGACCACTCTGATTGTTCGGCCGAGTATCCAACTTGGACTATTCGATCGATACCTACTGAGTTTGCATCTGCGAGCACCCGACCGATCGCTTCATGATCTGGTGGAGTGTTTGTGACAATCTCAAGGTGTGCGTGCGTATCGACACAAGTTGTGGGAAGTGCTTCAGGTAGTGGAGCGGGTTGGCGATCAAGATCGCGATTGTGACGATCTGCCATCAATTAAGCCCGATTGTCTTCCAGCCTCGGAAAGAGAATCTCACCTTTACTGATCTTCGAACCTGGTTGAAGCTGGCCCCATTTGGCAACCTCAGAAATCCGCTGTTTGCCGATCTCACCTAACGTCGAATTTGCTCCAATATATCCCCACAATTTCTCGGTAGAGATAGGCATGATTGGATGAAGGAGGATTGCTAAAGCTCTTAAGGATTCTGCAGTGTTATAAAGAATCGCATCTAATTCCGCTTTTCTCGCCGAGTCCTTTGCTACCGCCCACGGTTCCTTCGCAGTTACATAGCCATTTACCTCTTTACAGAAGTCCATGATCGAATTGATTCCACCTTGGAAATCCAAGTCACAGATAGCTCTATCTGCGTTCTCGACTGCTCTTGTTAGCGAGTTCGATAGCTCACTTGATTCGGCGCGCTCTGGCAGCACGCCATCGCAATACTTCTCGATCATCGCAGTCAAGCGCGATGCGAGATTGCCGAAGTCATTTGCCAATTCGCTCGTATATCGAGCGCTCATATCCTCCCAAGAGAAGGAGCCGTCGCTTCCAAAAGGAATAGCTCTCATGAAGTAGTAGCGGAAAGCATCTACGCCAAAATGTGATGTTATATCCGAAGGTGCGATTCCAGTCAGTTTGCTCTTGCTCATCTTCTCGCCGCCGACCAATAACCAGCCGTGTGCGAAGACTTTCTTGGGAACTGAAATTCCGCCGGCCATCAACATCGCTGGCCAAATAACAGCATGGAAGCGCAAAATATCTTTTCCGACTAAGTGGACATCAGCTGGCCAAGTTTTCGTAAAGAACTTTCCGCTCTCGCTATCAGCGGAATCTGTAAGACCTACAGCTGTTGCGTAATTAAGTAGCGCATCAAACCAGACATATACGACTTGTTTTGGATCCCAAGGGACTTTGATTCCCCAGTCGAATGTGGAGCGCGATATTGATAGGTCGGAGACGCCACCTTCAAGAAAAGCTACGACTTCATTTCTTGCACTCTCGGGTTGGCAGGCTTCTGGATTCTTCTTGTAATGATCGAGCAGGGGTTGGACGAATGCGGATAACTTGAAAAACCAGTTGGTCTCTTTGACCATCTCAACTGGCTTCGAGTGAATCTTGCACTTACCTTCATCTAGATCCCCAGGAAGTTTGAATTCCTCGCAACCCACACAATAAGGCCCCTCATAATTTCCTTCGTAGATGAAGCCTTTCTCCATTAGTCCTGTCAAGAATTTCTGAACTCGCTCGGTATGGCGGGATTCCGTAGTGCGGATGAAATCATCATTAGCAATATGTAGATCGCGCCAGACCGGTTTCCACGCACTTTCGACGAGGCGATCGCACCAATCTTGCGGAGCAGTGTTGTTTGCTTCGGCCGTCCGCATGACTTTCTGGCCATGTTCATCGGTTCCCGTTAAGAACCAGACCGATTCACCTTTTTGTCTATGCCAACGGGTTAGGAAATCTCCGGCTACGGTCGTGTAGGCATGGCCGATATGGGGGGCATCATTAACGTAGTAGATCGGCGTCGTCAGATAGAAAGATTTTCCTGGCGCAGACATGAGAAAAGTCTATCTACTTATGTGTGACCATGATGTCGAAGACGGTCCGCTTAGGAATAGCCAATTCTTTAGCGACTGTAGCTATCGCTTCCTTGCGGGAAATTCCAGCGCTCTCGTAGCGCTTAACCAATTCCGCGATCTCTGAATCGCTATGGGTGATTTCTCTTGGATTGAATCCAGCGATGACAATCGTGAACTCTCCCAACATCTCCTTCGATTCAGACCATTGCAGTAACTCAAAAAGTGAACCTCTAACTACTTCCTCGTAAGTCTTGGTCATTTCTCTACAGATGGCTCCTCGTCGATCGGAGCCAAATACTTTTAACGCTGAATCCAAGAACGAATGGACTCGATGTGGCGCCTCAAAGAAGATCAAAGTTCTCTCTTCTTGGGCAAGATCCTCGAAGAATCTCTCACGGGTTATCTCAGTACGCGGTGGAAACCCTTCAAAGGCAAATCGATCTGATGGAAGACCAGATAAGAGAAGAGCCGTTGTAACTGCACTCGCACCGGGAAGGACTTGAATTGGAAAGCCCTTCTCAAGCGCCATCGCTATTGCTCGATAACCAGGATCGCTTACACCCGGCATGCCCGAATCGGTAATCAATAGGACTTGATCATTTTCATGTAGCGCTCTCTCGAGCTCCTGCAAGCGCTCCCTCTCATTACCCTCAAAAAATGAGATTACCTTCGCTTTACTATCAATGCCGAGATCGCTACATAGTCGGGCAAACTTGCGAGAGTCCTCAGCTGCAACGAATGTCGAAGATGTAATCGCAGCCTTCAAGCGCAACGTCGCATCAGCGAAATTACCGATTGGCGCCGCAGCAACTACCAAGGTTCCCATTTGGTAATTCTCGCATCAGTATCCTTAACCCCGTGCGCAGCCCATCCCCTCGCTTGATTTTGGGCTTGGTATTACTTGTCGCAGCGCTCTTTCGATTCTGGAATATCGGATCTCCTGAGAAGTTGGTCTTCGATGAGGTCTATTACGTCGATGGTGCACAGGATTATCTCCGCGACGGAGTTGAAACGACTGATGGGGAAGCTGAATTTGTTGTGCATCCACCGGTAGGGAAATGGTTGATTGCCCTGGGAATTCAAATTATTGGAGATAGTCCCACTGGTTGGAGGTTCTCTGCTGCTTTATTC
The DNA here is from genome assembly GCA_964521265.1 of uncultured Clavibacter sp. Classification (GTDB taxonomy): domain Bacteria; phylum Actinomycetota; class Actinomycetes; order Nanopelagicales; family Nanopelagicaceae; genus MAG-120802. The sequence continues at coordinate 10,541 of CAZFQY010000022.1, read as the reverse complement.
GGGACGCTCTCCATTCTCTTGATCTACTTTGTCGCTCTCCGCCTCTTCAACTCACAGTTCCTCGCTCTCGTCTCAGCTGGGTTAATGAGTATCGATGGCCTTCACCTAGTGATGTCACGCACTGCACTGCTAGATATCTTCTTGATGTTCTTCTTACTAGCAGCATTCTTAGCTCTCCTTTACGAACGGCATCTTGTCGCCGCGCTTCTTTTGGGATTAGCTCTTGGTACAAAGTGGAGCGCTATCTACTTCATCGCAGCTCTCTTGGTCTACCTTGCTTTCACAAATCGCAAGAAATTGATTCCATACATACCAATAATTCCGATCACTTATTTCTTCACTTGGAGTGGTTGGTTGATTTCTGAAAAGGGCTGGTCTCGCGACTCTTCAGGTAATCCGATCGTCTCGCTCTACAACTATCACCGCGAGATCTTGAACTTCCACACCGGACTGACAACGGAACACTCTTATGAAGCTAGTCCATGGAATTGGTTAGTGCTCGGAAGGCCAACCTCGTTCTTCTATGAATCACCAAAAAGTTGCGGTGCAGAAAATTGCTCACAGGAAATACTTGCGATGGGAACTCCGATCATCTGGTGGTTTGGTCTGATTGCACTGTTTATAACCATCGGATATTTCATCCACCGCAGAGAACGTGTAGCGGGATTGATACTTATTGCTCTGCTTTCAAACTATCTACCTTGGTTCCTCTTCCCGGAGCGCACTACTTTCTTCTTCTATGCGATTGCATTCCTTCCATTCTTGATTCTCGCAATCACTTATACGATAAAGCTCTATCTCGAAGATGAATCCAAACGCCCGAAGCGGATGCAGAATCTCTATGCTGCCTTAGGCCTGACGGCCTTGATTTTCGCTTACTTTGCGCCGATCTACCTCGGAATCGTGCTGACTTATGAGGATTGGTATGCCCGAATGTGGCTACCGAGCTGGATCTAGTTATTCGTTCGCTGCGCGATTTGTTCTGATCTGTTCTTCAACCTCATCAGCGATGCTTTGGTCGAAGATCTCATCTGCATTTGGCTTAAGGAATCTCTTTAACTCTTCCTCTTGAGCAGCGCTCCATGCGCCTGGAACGGTCAGATCAATGCGACGACGCGGAGCGGCCTTCGGTGAGTTGGCATAAGTGGGCGGCGGAACGCTGATTGGATCCCAAGTTTTTTGCGGTGAACCTTTAGGGATGATCGTGATTCCATGCACTTCAGACTCGGAGCGGGCTACGCGCTCTGCAAGTGGAGTCCAATGTTCATCTGCGAACTCGTCCTTGCTACGAGCAACTCGCTTGGATCTCGCAATTAACTCTGAATACTTACTTGTTGAACTATCAATCTGCTTCTCTAGATTAGAAGCGTTAGCGATCTCTTCGTTTACTGCACTTATCTGGTGGCGCGCATGGACGATATACAACCCGAGTCCTGAAATAGGAATCGTGATGATTGCTGGCGATAAGAATCCAACTAGAGCGAAGAGGGTCACGATAAAGGTAAGTGCAAGAATAGAAGTGAAGAGAATCCTTCGAATCAACATCTGATTCTCTCGCTTGCGGAGAAGATCAGTTAGGTCATCCGTTGTATTTCCTGAAGTCTTTCCCACTACACGCATCGTGGAGGCGAACTTCTCTATCGATCTTCCAGAGACCTCTTCATGATTTGCGATCCAACGTGGGAGGAAATAGGCGATCCACATACCTACGATGATTATGTAGATGAGACCCGAACCCATGAAACCTAACCTTAAAGGGCGGATTCGGACTTTTCGGGTATTTCCCCGGGGATTAAATTCTCGTGTTCTCTTTTACAAAGACGATGTGATCTCGCCAACCGCCATCGATATGCAAATAACGTGGTCGCAATCCTTCAAATACAAATCCTGCTTTTTCTGCCACTCGCTTTGATGCGCCATTCTCAGGTCGTAGCGCAATCTCGATTCGGTGTAATCGCAAATCTTCTAGGGCAAAACGCGTAACTTCTCGGACCGCTCGCGTGATTATGCCTTTATTCGCGTGGTCCTTATCGATCCAATAGCCGATATGCGCTCCTCGATAAGCGCCATAAGAGATGCCACCTAGCGTTATCTGGCCGATCAATTGACCATGGAACCAGATTGCAAAAGATATCGAGCGCCCCGCTTTCCCCTCTCTCTTGTGAAAGTTGACCATCTCAACGTAGGTGGGAAGGTTCTTCTGTTCCTCAATTAGCGGCGATGTCGCCTCCCAGGGAGTCAGCCACTCTCTATTTCGGGCCCGGACATCTAACCAAGCTCTTCGATCACGAATCCGCAATGGCCGTAGCGTTATCTCGCCCTCATTTAGGACTATCGGCCAATTCATCAGGGGCTATCTCTCTCGCTTCAATCCATCTAGTGGGCTAATTGAAACGGCGCTCCAACAAGAGGACATCGACCTCTTCGCCAGCTTTGTAGATAGTCGCTTCCTCGCTCATGACAATCAATCCAGTCGCATCTGACAATCCAATTAAGTCATCTTGATTAGGAAGCGCTGTGACAAGTCGACGATTTGGATTATCGGTAGAGAGAACCGCTCTGATAAAAGCATGCTTGCCAGAGTCACTCGCAACATCATTTGTAAGAGTGGCTTTGGTGATCGGTCTATGTATGTCATAAAGACCCATCATGTTTCTAATCATCGGACGAATGAAAAGTTCAGTGGAGATGTAAGCAGAGATCGGATCGCCCGGCAGAGCCACGACTGGAGTCTTGTCTGGACCAATCGTTCCAAAGGCATGTCGTCCGCTGCCTTCGATATTTGGGGTGACGCCCTTTACCTCACCAAGTCGGCTTAGTACGCCGAAGATCAGATCGAATGATTCGTCATGGCTTTCCCCGCAGATCACGATGAGATCAGCTCGTACCAATTGATCTTCAACTACATCCTTTAGCGCATCAGAAGTCTCGGGGATCGTAGTTACGCGATAACCAACAGCGCCCGCTTCTTTTACAGCAGTTGTTAGAAGCCATGAATTGACCTCGAACTCATCTCCGCTTCCTAGTGGCTTGCCGGGTTCGACCAGTTCATCTCCAGCTGAGATGACAACAACTCGAGGTTGCGGTCTAGTCGGAAGGTGGTCAAGGCCAAGTGATGCCGCTAATCCGATTTGAGTCGAACGAATTCTGGAACCAGACCTAAGTGCTAGTCGATCGCCTTGGTACACATCCTCTGCAAGGGTCGCGCCATGGGAATCAAGTAGTGGCATATCGAATGCAGCTAGTGGTTTGGATAGTGCCAATAACTGCGCCGCAAGGTCTGCTACCCGGATGCTCTCACTCACGCGGAAAAGATACTTTGTATCTACGCTAATCCCGTGGAGCACACGAAGGCGAAGTTGCGTGATTCAATCAAAGAGCGTCGCCGAGATAACCAATCTCACTTTAATCTCAAATTACTGACCGAATCTCCAGAGTTCAAAGATTCTCAGGTAATAGCAAGCTATAGATCTTTCGACGATGAGCCGGATACGACATCACTAAATGAACTGATCCTCAAGAGTGGTCGTGAGTTGCTCTTGCCTGTCCGGCTTCCGGACAACTCCCTTGAGTTTCGAATTTGGGATGGAAACTCCTCAAACTTAGTTAGAAATGGAAAGCTGGAAGAACCGAGTGGTGAGAGGTATCTCGGCCCCATCGACTTGATGATCGTCCCTGCGTTAGCGGTTGATAAGAGAGGTAATCGTCTTGGACGAGGTGGCGGTTCTTATGATCGAGCCCTTGCGAGTTTCTCAGGTGTTTCAATAGCCCTCGTATACGAAGATGAACTTTTAGCGGAACTGCCTACCGAAGTTCACGATGTACCGGTAAAACTTATCTTGACTCCAGAGAGACTTATTAGAATCTAATTGACTCCGAGATTTCTCGCCATAACTATCCGTTGAATCTGATTAGTTCCTTCATAGATCTGAGTTAGTTTTGCATCGCGCATCATCCGCTCGACCGGATAGTCGTTCACATATCCATATCCACCGAGCACTTGAACGGCATCAGTCGTAACCTTCATAGCAACATCAGTTGCGAAGCATTTTGAGGCAGCAGAGAAGAATGTGAGATCACGTTCACCACGCTCGCTCTTCACCGCAGCTGCATATGTAAGTTGGCGAGCGGCTTCGATCTCCATCGCCATATCTGCCAGCATGAATTGAACTGCTTGGAAATCAAAGATCGGCTTACCGAACTGGCGGCGCTCCTTTGCATACTTTGCGGCCACTTCAAATGCGCCTTGAGCAATTCCAAGCGCTTGCGCAGCGATCGTTATTCGTGTGTGATCCAGAGTCTTCATAGCTAAAGCAAAGCCTGCGCCAATCTCACTGATTCTTCGATCATCACCAATCTCTACATTGTCGAAATAAACCTCACGAGTTGGTGAACCTTTAAAACCCATCTTCTTCTCATGGGCACCGAATGAGACTCCGGAATCGCTCTTCTCGACTACGAAAGCAGTGATTCCTTTAGCGCCTTTTTCTGGGTCAGTGGAAGCCAGAACTGTGTAGAACTCTGATACGCCAGCGTGCGAGATCCATTTCTTGCTGCCATTTAATACCCAACCATCACCTTTTCTCACCGCACGAGTTTTCATCGACGCTGCATCTGAGCCGGCTTCAGATTCAGATAAGCAATATGAGAATCCTTTTCCTTTTGCTAGCTGGGTGAGCCAGCGCTCTTTCTGTGAGTCATTTCCGCCGAGCATCAAAGGTACGGATCCAAGTTTGTTTACAGCAGGTATCAAAGATGACGAGGCACAAACGCGGGCAACTTCCTCGATGACGATGACAACGCCAAGTGCATCAGCACCTTCGCCTCCGAATTCAACCGGTACGTGGGGAGCAGCTAATCCAGCAGCTTGCAGCGCATCCTGTGCTTCTTGTGGGAATCGAGCGTTCGCATCAACATCATGCGCAAACGGTTGGATCTTTTTATCAGCAAGCGCTCTTACACTCTCGCGAAGGGCTACGTATTCCTCGGGCAACGAGAAGAGCGGATCCATGCGCGAATACTACGAGTCCTTGCGACCCTCTGCGAGTCTGCGCAAATAGTCGTTGTACTCCGCTAAATCCCGCTCCGAATTCTTATCTGCACGCTTTGCCTCACGCGCGTCCGAACGCATCCATTGGATGAATGTTGCGACTAGAGCGATGATTATTGGTATCTCACCCATCGCCCAACCAATAGCCGCCCCGCTCTTCTGGTCTGCTAGTAGATCAGTTGCCCATGGCCGCTCAAGTGATGCGTAGTAACCACCATCAATCAAAGTATTCGATGCTTGAAGAGCGATCGAGAAGAAGGCATGAATGCTTATGGCGCCCAAAAGAATCACTACCCGGACAAGATGATGGACTCTTCTCGGATTCGGATCGATGCCGACAATTACATGGAAGAAGAGGAGCCCTGCGGCAATGAAATGGAAATTCATCAGGAGATGCCCGAAGTGGCTCGACATCAACTCACCAAATAGTGGTGTGAAATAAAGAGCGAAGAGTGAACCATCGAAGATGGCTAATGCAACAAGTGGATTGGTCCAGATTGCTGTGAACCGAGAATGCAAAGATTCAATCAACCAACCACGAATTCCACGTTCTTCATCAGTTCGACCTATCGGAAGTGTTCTAAGTGCCAGCGTGATCGGGGCGCTAAGTACTAAGAAGATTGGAGCGATCATGCTCAAGATCATGTGAGCAATCATGTGATACTGGAAAGAGAAGAGCGCATAAAGACCAAGACCGCCACTAGTGCTGTAGTCGAGTAATGAGATTCCAATCGCGAAGGAAATCGTCCGACCGACCGGCCATTTATCTCCCCGTCGAGCCAGAACAACAACTCCTCGAATGTAGAGGGCAGTCGCAAAGACTAAAGCTCCAAGCATCAAGGCATCAGCTTCGTACTCAAAGAAGAGACGTTGCCAAGTTGGTTCCGCGGGCATGGCCACACCCACAATCTCTCGAACTCGATCGTATTCATAATCGCTTTCGACTACCGGAGTGAATCGGGAAAGAATCGAGCCAACCGCAGCAACTGTTAGAAGTAACGCCACTTCGAAACGAATAAGGCTTGTATCAACAAGGTTCTTGCGAATCTTCATTGCGGTCAACGCAACAAAGCTCAATAGCCCTACTTTGAGGATTATTAGCGCTCCATAGGTGCTGAGCCATTCACTTGAGAATCCCAATCTCACTATTGCACTTGCGCTACCTGTGAGGATAATCGCGACAACTGACCAAGTAGCAATCGTTCCAATTCTTGTAATCGCTAACTTACGTGTGGTTTCATCCATGAACAACAATGATGTGACCGCACCAATCCAGGACGAAAGAGCTATCACATGAATAATCAGAGAACCTATGGCAAGGCCATGGCCACCAGCCTGACTCGTGTGGCTCTGAAATAAAGGCGCTACAACTCCAATCGTCGCAATCAAGTAAGCAAAAAACGTTCCGCCAATTTTCCGAAGTGCTCCGACAAGGAGTAACAGGATTAGGGCTGCGATAACTTGAACAAATTGCAATCTTCCTAAAGCTGTCTGTGTTACGTAGGAGCGTATTGTGGTTAGGTCCAACATGGAGAAGATTGACGACTCAAAGAGGTTAGCGAGGGTTGCAAGAAGATTTCCAAGCGAAGCGATTAGCCAGACTCCGAGAAGATATGGAAGAAACTTTCTCAACTTGTTCGATGAGGTCGAGAGCCGACCTTCAACTTCGGGAAAGAGGAAGGTAAGCGCTAAGAGCGCTCCCATTACGAGAGCTCCCGCGAGTGTGTTTAGTAGATCAAAGATCACGATGCATCTCGTTCACTAAGCGCCTCGATTAGAAGAAATCTCATCACGTACCTAAGATTACGCTGTGCCGACCTACCAATATCAATGCGAATCTGAGCATGAATTCGAGGTATTCCAATCATTCTCAGATGCCGCAATAGATACCTGCCCCGAGTGTGGTGCAAAGGCGCGCAAGGTCTATTCAAATGTTGGGGTGGTTTTCAAGGGATCGGGCTTCTACAAGACGGATTCGGTCAAGACTGATTCGACAAAAAGCGAACCGAAGAAAAGCACCGAAACCAAATCTGATTCTTAATCGTGGTGCGGGGGCTTATCCCCTTTTATCTCCTCTTCCCGCTTTGCATCAGATGTTGCATCACTCGATGGGTCGATTTCATCTTGGGTCTTGGAAGGTAGTAACTCGCTCATCTAGTTCCTAATCACTCCGAGGGCGCGCTGAACGCCATCCATGATCTGTCGAAATGCGGGAGCTTGTTCTCTCTGGATGATCGCTCGCTGCGCCACTAAAACAGCTAGTCCATGAACCGAACTCCATGCAATCATCGGAGCTGCTGACTCAACTTCCTTATTCAAGAGCCCGACTTCATCCAACTCTTTGATTGATTCATGAAGTAACTCCCAGGCCAAATCTGAGAATTCGCTGATTGGCTTCTCATCGCAATGCAAGAAAGCAATCTCAAATAACCGAGGATGCTTTCGAGCATAATCAATGTACGCCTCGCCCATCGCTTCTAAACGAGCGATCGCGTTCTTAGCCTGGTTTCTTCCCAGCGGGACTCGATCCCGTCTTGTCCTTATATATTCACCCAATTCGATTCTTATCTGGGTAGAGACCTCGGCTTTCAATTGCTCCAAGTTCTCAAAGTGTCTATATAGAGCGGGAGGCGTAACGCCCGCAACCTCAGCCACTCTCCTTATCCCCAAGGAATTCAGCCCTTCGCTATCGATCAAGTTTCTGGCAACTCGAACCGCAGCATGGCTCAGGTCACCATGGTGATAGTCACTGCGCTTGCGTACGGGTGTTAACATTGTTTACATTATTCACCTCGGGGAGCAACGAGTCAAGAGAAGGCAACTTATGTTTGAGAAATTGGGCCATTCAATCGCTAGACGCAGCAAAGCGATCTTCCTCCTATCCATTACAGCGGTCCTCGTATTTGGAACCATCGGTACCCAGGTCTTCTCGCGATTCGACTCAGGCGGTTACTCCGACCCTGGTAGCGACTCCGCAAAAGTATTTGAATATCTAGAGGAACGATTCGAAGTCAAAGACCCGGCCGTAGTGATTGCACTTGAATCTTCAGCTGGCTCAGTCGATAACGAAGCAACGGTGGCCGCGGCTACGGCGCTAGAGAATGAACTTCGCGCCGAACCCAGCGCTGAGAACGTAATCTCCTATTGGAGCGCGGGTCGCAATCCAGCATTCAAGAGCACCGATGGAAGCGCTGCATACATCTTCATCTATCTCAAATCTGATGACTTCACCGAGGTTGATTCACTCGGTGGTTATTACCAAGATAAATATGAAGGCGAGTACCAAGATCAGCGGATTCGAGTTTCAGGCGGCGCAGTCTTCGCCAACGCTATCAACGGACGAATACAAAATGATTTGAAGATCTCCGAGGCTATTTCTATCCCAATCACATTTATCTTGCTGGTCTTAGTCTTTGGAGCCCTAGTTGCTTCTGCTATGCCGTTGATTATCGGCGTCACAGCAATATTGGGAACATTCTTTGGCCTATATCTCCTGACTCTTGTCACTGATGTAAGCGTCTTTGCTTTGAATCTAACTACCGGATTAGGTCTTGGTTTAGGAATTGATTACGCACTATTGATAGTGAATCGATTCCGAGAGGAATT
>CAZFQY010000022.1:0-1785 GCA_964521265.1 uncultured Clavibacter sp. | reverse complement strand
GATATGAGAGTCCTTCCAGCTAGCGATACTGCCTATCAAGCCTCCGCCTTCATCCAAGAGAAATTTCCAGGTGAAGAGAGCAATCCGATTGAAATCGTCTTTCCAGGTGGCGCATCAAACCTCGAAGCAGTCAACTCTTACGCGGCCCGGCTTGGGCAACTTGAGAACATCGTTCGCGTCGGAACGCCTGAAGTTAAGGATGGAAGCGTCCGACTTGTCGCAATTCACTCAATGGCACCGCGAACTCCAGAAGCGCAAGATCTAATCAACCGCATCAGGGCAATCGATTCTCCGATTGAAGTACTAGTCGGTGGAGTTGCTGCTGATTATGCAGACACGCAAGATGGAATCGCTGAGACTCTTCCTTGGGTTCTCCTATGGATCACAATCACCGTATTGGTCTTGCTCTTCCTATTCACAGGTTCTGTACTACTTCCGATCAAGGCGATTCTGCTTAACTTCCTATCCCTTGCTGCAACTATGGGAGTAATGACCTGGGTATTCATAGATGGAAACTTAAACTTCCTCACCGGTGACTTCATAAATACCGGTGCTCTAGATACAAGCACGCTGGTCCTAGTCGCCATCGTCGCATTTGGTCTATCTATGGACTACGAGGTCTTCTTACTCTCCCGGATCAAAGAAGAGCATGATGCGGGTCGTTCCAATGTTGACTCTGTTGCACTTGGTCTACAGAAATCTGCTCGTATCATCACTGCTGCAGCCCTAATCCTCGCTGTTGTTTTTGCTGCATTCATGATCAGCGGAGTGACATCGATCAAGTCCATGGGATTTGGAATTGCCTTTGCGATTCTTTTGGATGCAACCCTGATTCGTGCATTCCTTGTCCCAGCGCTTATGCGTCTGTTCGGCGATTGGAACTGGTGGGCACCAAAGTCGCTCCAGAGATTCCGGATTAACCATTAATCTGAATCACTAGACTAAGCGCGTGGAAATCCTCGCCACGCTTCAATGTGAAGATCGAAGCGGCATCGTCAATGCGCTGACGTCTGCTGTCTTAGAGATTAACGGCAACATCCTGGAGAACCAGCAGTTCACCGACTCCATCACAAACACTTTTGTGATGCGTACTCGTTTTGAGACCAAGGCGAGCCTGGAAGATGCGAAATCAAGTCTGGAGTCACAACTAGCTAGGTTCAACCCAACCCTGCAGATCAGAGATGCCAATAAAGCCAAGCGCGCCCTTGTTCTTGTAACAAAAGCGAGCCATTGTCTACGCGACCTGCTCTATCTTCGCGACCTGGATGAGATGCCGGCTGAGTTCCCAGTCGTAATCGGCAATCATCTAGACCTTAAGCCGCTCGTAGAGTCCCACGGAATTCCCTTTATCCATCTAGATACCGCTAAGCGCTCCAAGAGTGAAGTGGAAACAGAAGTCGCAAAGTTAGCTGAAGAGCAGAAGATAGATTTTCTTATCTTGGCTCGATATATGCAGATTCTCTCTCCAGAATTCTGTGAGAAGTTTGCAAATAGAATCATTAATATCCATCACTCATTCCTACCTGGATTCAAGGGAGCTCGCCCATATCACCAGGCTCATGACAAAGGCGTGAAAGTGATTGGCGCAACAGCGCACTTCGTTACATCTGATCTTGATGAGGGGCCGATAATTGAACAAGATGTAACTCGAGTAAATCATGCAGCTTCGCCAGAAGAGTTTGTCGCAATCGGAAGAGATATAGAGCGGCGAGTTCTCTCGAGCGCGGTGAAGTTATTTGCAGAAGATCGAATTTTTATAGTTGGTAATCGAACTATCGTTTTTTC
>CAZFQY010000021.1:12773-16733 GCA_964521265.1 uncultured Clavibacter sp. | reverse complement strand
GCACCAAACTGGTCAGCACCCACGTGTTGTCGAAGGGCCTCGTGGCCCGCCTCAATACAGGTTTTGATCACAGAACTTTAAGCGCCGAAACAACCTTGGTAAGTGATGCTTTCGCATCGCCGAACAGGAGCGTCGTCTTCGGGTCATACAAGAGTTCATTTTCGATTCCAGCAAATCCTGGTCGCATCGAGCGTTTCAAAAAGATCACATTGCCGGCAAGAGAGACATCAAGGATTGGCATTCCGTAAATTGGGCATCCTGGCGTCGTCTTCGCTGCCGGATTAACAACATCATTTGCTCCGATAATGAGTGCGACATCGGTTTGTGGGAAGGTCGGATTCACTTCATCCATCTCAGAAAGTTGCTCGTAAGGAACATTTGCCTCAGCAAGAAGTACATTCATATGTCCTGGCATACGACCAGCCACCGGATGAATTCCATACGCAACATCGATTCCCTTTGCCGTCAAGAGGTCTGCTAACTCGCGCACGGTGTGCTGTGCCTGGGCAACAGCAAGGCCAAAACCAGGAACAATCACCACGCGTCGCGCGTAGTTAAGCAAGATCGCGACATCATCTGGAGTTCCAGACTTAACGGGCCGAGTATCGGTAGTTCCACTTCCTGATTGTGCCTTGGCAGTAAATGCTCCGAATAGCGTTCCAAATAGCGAGCGTCCCATCGCCTCCGCCATTAGTCTCGTCAAGATAGTTCCAGAAGCTCCAACTAACGTTCCCGCGATGATCAAGAGCGTTGCATTTAGAACATAACCGGAAGCGGCAACGGTTAAACCGGTAAATGCATTAAGTAACGAGATCACGATAGGCACATCAGCGCCACCTACCGGAAGGACAAATAGAACTCCGAATAGAAGCGATAAAGCAGCCAAAATCAATAGCGGCGTGGTTCCCATCTCGACCATGACCCAACCAGAGACTCCGATTACTCCACCAAGGGTTCCGGCAATAACGGCACGTCCGCCGGGGAATACGACAGGAGCGGTTGTCATCAATTCCTGCAACTTCAAGAAGGTGATGATCGAGCCCGAGAAAGAGACGCAACCAACGACAACAGTGAAAACCGTTGCGAGAACTACGGCGAAGGAAGCAGAGTCACCCAGCTTCATATACTCAACAATCGCAACAAGCGCAGCAGCTCCACCACCTACGCCATTGAAGAGGGCCACAAGTTGAGGCATTGCCGTCATTTGAACGCGCCTTGCAGCAGGAACTCCCACTATTACACCGACAATGATTGCTCCGATGATCCAACCTAAATTCTTACCTTCATTCTCAGAACGGAAGAAGACAAGTATGGTTGCAATCGCAGCGCCAGCAGCACCGAGAAGATTTCCGCGCCGCGCAGTTCTCGGATGAGAGAGACCCTTGAGGGCGAGAATGAAACAGACTCCGGCGACTAAGCCAATCAGGTCATAGAGAAATGGACTCATTTCTTATCACCCGAGCTTTTGCCCTTAAACATCTCAAGCATTCGATCGGTTACGACAAAACCGCCAACCATATTTATCGTCGCTAGAACGATGGCCGCGACAGAGAGACCTAACTCAAGAGCAGTTTCGGCATGATCAGCGACGATTATCGCTCCCACAAGGATTACGCCGTGAATTGCGTTAGCGCCACTCATTAAAGGTGTATGTAGCGTTGAAGAGACCTTGGAAACGACTTCAAAGCCGACAAATACTGCGAGAACGAAGATCGAGATGATTGCAATTGCTTCCATTATCTCCTCCTCACTTTCCAGCTCCGGTGCCATTTGGAGTACGCCTTGTTCCACCATGCGTAACGGCAGCCGCATCGATGATTTCGTCGGAGAAATCGATGTTTAGCGCTCCATCTTTGACCATAAGCAATAGAAGATTCACGACATTGCGCGCATAGAGAGAGGAGGCGTGGAACGGAAGTTGGCTCGGGACATCCCGCCCACCCCAGATCCGCACACCATTCTCAGTAAGAACGATCTCACCTGGCTTCGAGCCCTCGACATTTCCACCAGATTCGGCGGCTAGATCAACAATCACAGAACCTTCAACCATCGCACCGTACATCTCTTTTGTAACAAGACGTGGAGCCGGCCTTCCAGGTACTGCGGCGGTAGTAATCAAAACATGGGATTTCGTTATGAATGGCGTTAGAAGCTCACGCTGTTTGGCAGCGCGCTCCTCAGTCATCTCACGGGCATAACCGCCGGCGCCTTCAATCGCTTCTAATTCGAGATCTACGAAAGTTGCGCCCATGGAGCGAACCTCATCGGCGGAGGATGGACGGACATCGTATGCAGAAACAACTGCACCGAGCCGTCGCGCAGTCGCAATCGCTTGCAATCCGGCAACTCCCGCACCAAGGACAAGAACGTTAGCTGGAGTAACAGTTCCTGCTGCAGTCATAAGTAGCGGGAAGAATCTTGGTGAGAGCTCTGCTGCAACTAGCGCAGCTCGATATCCAGCGCAGAGCGCCTGAGAAGTGAGTGCGTCCATTGATTGTGCACGTGAGATTCGTGGAACTAATTCGAGCGAGAAGGCGGTTGCGCCAGCACTTGCCGCTGCATCGATGTTATCTACAGCGCTAGTAGGGGATAGAAATGAGATAGTGATTGCACCCTTTTTCAGAGACTTAAATTGATCGACGCTTAATGGTTGAACCGAGAGAACGACATCCGCGGATGCAAGCGATGAGTTCGCCTCAGATCCGCTGACTATTTTCGCGCCGGCATTGGAGAAATCCTTATCGCCTGCTCCGGCACCAAGCCCCGCGCCGCTCTCGATAGAGAGTTCAAAACCTGCTCTAGTCAGCTTTGATAACACGTCTGGGACAAGAGCGACCCGCTTCTCTCCTGCGCGGCTCTCCTTAGGTACATGAATCTTCATTAGTGACCTAGTTTCCCTTTAACTCGCCACGAGTCAACAGATAGAGAAGAGCTTGAATCGTCGTTCTTCGGTGGAAGGCCTCCCGCCAGACGACAGACTTCTCGCCATCTATTACCGAGGCAGCAACCTCTTCGCCGCGATGCGCAGGCAAACAATGCATGAAGATCGAGTCTTTAGCGGTGAGAGCCATCAATTTTTCATCAACTGCGAAAGGGGAGAGAGCTTTGAATTTCTCAGCTCGCTCACTCTCTGAATCGCCCATAGACATCCAAACATCGGTATAAATTACAGAAGCCCCTTCGGCCGCAACCTTTACATCATTGGTGGTCTCGACTTTTGCTCCGCTTACCTGGGCAATCGCTTCCGCCTTAGTAATCACATCACTTGAGACGGCGAATTTTCCTGATGGAGTGGCCGCTACGACATGCGCGCCCATGATCGCTCCCATCAAGAGCCAGGAGTTAGCGACGTTATTTCCATCGCCCACATAGACAAACTTTCGACCCGAAATGTCTTTGCCGAACTTCTCGCGAATCACCATCCAATCTGCAAGCAATTGAGTTGGGTGATCTACATCGGTTAATGCGTTGATTACTGGAATCGAAGCATGCGCTCCAAGTTGATCGACATCGCTCTGGGCATAGGTTCGGATGATCAGTGCAGAACAGAACTGGCTAACAATTCGTGCGGTATCTTCAATCGTCTCACCACGTCCCATCTGCAATTCATCTCCACGCAAGAAGATAGGTGTTCCACCGAGGTGTGCAACGGCGGTCTCTGAAGCAAGGCGTGTGCGCGTCGAAGGCTTTGTCATATAGATCGCCACGGATTTATGCGCCAATGCGCTGGAAGATTTCAAAGGATTCTCTGCGAAATCTGCTGCGGTGCTCAAGATCAGCTCAACATCGGAGCGCGATAGATCCTCTGTACGGCGGAGATCTTTCAAGAAACCATCTTGATGGCCGGTCATCGGTCTAGTGTAGTTATGGGCCTACTGCGGCTGCGGGTCTGGTCTGGGATTTGGCCTGAGCCTTATGATTTCGCTATTAGGACTGGGAAGTGAGGACTGGGAAGTGAGG
>CAZFQY010000021.1:7665-12673 GCA_964521265.1 uncultured Clavibacter sp. | reverse complement strand
AGGACTGGGAAGTGAGGACTGGGAAGTGAGGTTTTGGCAGTGAACTCGAGGCTCAGCACCCACGCTTCCTCCAGGATGGGCTTATTCACGCGCCGCGGTGGCGTAATCGAAGAGAGCGATACCCATGTAGATCTCGATGAAAAGACCAAAGATGATTTGGACTCAGGCGACCACGAGCGATTTGCACACTATGTGAAGAAGGACAAAATCGTCGAATCTGCAGTAAGCGGTAAACCTGTCACAGCGCTCTGCGGAAAACGATGGATTCCCAATCGCGACCCGAAGAAATTCCCAATCTGCCCAACCTGTAAGGAGATCTACTCGGGGTTCCGTAAAGGCCCGGATGACTCTGGGGCAAACAGTTCTGGCAACTCAGGTTCCGGTGATTAATCATTGGTAGCAATTGGAACGCTTACTGAGTCTGAGAGCGAATTAGATCTAAAGGCAGATCGCCCCTGGGTCTGTGTTGTCTGGGATGACCCAGTCAATCTCATGACATATGTAACCCATGTCTTCATGGTCATCTTTGGTTATTCAAAAGAAAAGGCAACAGAGTTGATGCTTAAGGTCCATAACGAGGGCCGCGCGACAGTTTCTTCCGGTACTAGAGAAGAGATGGAGCGCGATGTGCAACGACTTCATGAATACGGTCTCTGGGCAACGCTTCAACGCGACGATGAGTTCTAGTTACAGCGAATTCTAGTTAAAGCGAATTCTAATTAAAGAGAGTTCTAGTTTTAGAAATGACTAGATAAAAAAATCAGGGCCCGGTTTCCCGAGCCCTGATTTTTTGAGAACTTTTCTAATTTCTCATTGCTGAGAATTAGTGATCGTCCTTCATACCTTCTGCAATTGACTTCATTCTTGCGATCTTCACGATGGTTAGACCCCATACGCACTTTGCAAGTACGTCTGCGATGGTGTAACCAACCTGGCGACCGACATATGCGCCAGAGCTTGCTGCGCCGTCTGCGTC
This sequence comes from uncultured Clavibacter sp., assembly GCA_964521265.1. Lineage (GTDB taxonomy): Bacteria > Actinomycetota > Actinomycetes > Nanopelagicales > Nanopelagicaceae > MAG-120802. The sequence continues at coordinate 11,697 of CAZFQY010000021.1, read as the reverse complement.
GATGATCGGAAGAAGATATGCAATCGGGTAAACGCCCCATGATGCGATGAGGAGGAGGCGGAGACGGCCGACAGTTGCGGCGACTCCCTCAGGCTGACGATCAAGGGACTTGCTCAACTCTACGAATAGTACGTAGAGGATGTAGAGGAATGGGATTGTCGAGAGAACACCGTAAAGGATCTTGGTGCCCTGATCTGAGGACATTTCGCCTGGATATCCAAGAGCGATCATCGCTGCAGAAGCAGGTACTAGACGTGTGATTAGTGACTTCGAAGCTTCCCGTGCGAGTGCAAGCACTGCAATTACTTCAACGAGAAGTAGTGGAACTGTAAGGATCCAGTCAACATAACGATAACCCTCGTTAAATGCGTCTGGGTGACCTGCTGTTACTACCTTTCCGACATTTCCTTCCACCATCGATGCGGCTTTGAAGGAATCGAAGATACGGATGTAGTGGTATCCAGCGATGAATGTGACCATCGAGGATAGGACTAGAGCATTCCGATACTTCGGGAGAACGCGGTTGGTTGAGACAAGGGTGTACACCGTTGTCGCAAGCATCGATACAAGTCCGAATGAAAGGACGTTATATACCGCGCTCCACTGAGTTGAAGTTAACTCCATGGTTGTTAACAAATTGGGCCTCCGTGGGCTTTTGACTTGCTCAAGACTCCGGTTTGGAGTGAGCCATTGCGATCTCTCACGCCCTGGTAATGAGCGCTGCAGATATCAATTAGGTGTAAGGGTGCTCCTTACTCAAGGGTTGTTCAACCTGAAATCGCAGGAAACTCAAAGAATTCTTAACTTTCCTGAGAGAAAAAACCACCCTCTTTGGGGCAAATCGGACATCTCTACTACCACTCTAAACTTCGCAGGTGCCCGCCTCAGAGCTATCAAATCGCCCAATCGGCATCTTTGATTCTGGCGTTGGCGGATTAACTGTTGCTCGAGCCATCATCGACCAACTACCTAACGAATCAATAATTTACTTCGGAGATACAGCGCGCGGTCCATATGGTCCGCGCCCCTTGGCAGAAGTTCGTTCCTTTGCCCTTGAGATCATGGATCAAATGATCGAAGCGGGGGTAAAAGCGATCGTGATCGCATGCAATACAGCGAGCGCTGCGATGCTTAGAGATGCGCGTGAGCGTTACTCCATTCCAGTTATCGAAGTGATACAACCGGCAGTTCGCCGCGCTGTTTCCGCGACCCGCTCTGGAAAAGTTGGAGTGATTGGTACGCAGACTACGATCGATTCAAAAGCCTACGAAGATGCATTTGCGGCTGCTCCTCAACTTAAATTAACCACCCAACCCTGCCCAGATTTCGTTAGCTTCGTTGAGCGTGGGGAGACTTCCGGAGCTGCAGTAACTCAATCAGCTGAGCGCTATTTGAAACCTTTGAAGGAAGAGGGGGTCGATACCTTAGTTCTGGGCTGCACCCACTATCCGCTTCTTACCGGAGTCATCTCTTATGTGATGGGCAACGATGTGACGCTGGTTTCTAGCGCTGAAGAGACAGCCAAGGATCTTTACCGAGTTCTCATTGAGAAAGACTTGATGAGAACTGCGGATTCAAAGCCAAGCTATAGATTCATCTCCAGTGGCGATCCCGTCTCTTTTGCAAAGTTAGCCCGTAGATTCCTTGGACCTGAGGTCGGGGACGTAAGTACGAGATGGAGCGAGTGAAGATGACCGAATCAAAGTCCACAGGTTCAAATGCGAATGGAAAGAACGTTTCACGGATCGATGGTCGCAGCCCCGAAGATCTACGCGCCATCAAATTTGAACGCAATTGGCTCAATCAAGCCGAAGGCTCTGTACTTGTCTCTTTCGGTAACACAAGAGTGCTCTGCGTAGCCTCATTTACCCCGGGCGTTCCTCGTTGGTTAGTCGGAAGCGGTAAGGGATGGGTGACTTCCGAATATTCGATGTTGCCTCGAGCAACTCACACCCGCTCTGATCGCGAGAGCGTAAAAGGAAAGTTAGGCGGTCGAACCCAAGAGATCTCAAGGTTAGTCGGCAGATCGCTCCGCTCCATTGTCGATATGAAACAACTTGGTGAGAACACAATCGTCTTGGATTGCGATGTGCTTCAAGCCGATGGTGGAACTCGTACAGCGGCGATTACCGGCGCATATGTTGCTCTCGTTGATGCCTTGAATTGGGCGAAGTCAAAGGGCCACATCACCTCTATTCCACTGAGTGGTTCAGTCGCCGCCGTTAGCGTCGGAATCATTAACGGAGTTCCGATGCTAGATCTCTGCTATGAAGAAGATGTCTCCGCAGAAACCGATATGAATATCGTATGCACCGGCGATGGAAACTTCGTGGAGGTCCAAGGAACAGCTGAGGGCAAACCATTTGATCGAGCCTTGCTTAATCAACTTCTTGATCTCGGAGCAAAGGGTTGCGTTGAGTTGAGCAAGCTCCAAAAAACCGCTCTCGATTCGTGACGACTCTAGTAATCGCTACACGGAACAAGGGAAAGATCGCTGAGATAGATCGAATCTTCAATCTCGCTGACGCATCTATTGCAGGAGGGCTGGACGGAAAGATTGAGATTAAATCCGTAGCTGAATTCGATGTAGAGGATGTCGAAGAGACCGGAAGTACTTTTGAGGAGAACGCTCTTCTAAAGGCGCTCACGGTTGCTCGGGCCACCGGCTTACCAGCGCTCGCTGATGACAGCGGCTTATCTGTTGATGCGCTCGGGGGAGCGCCCGGGATCTATTCAGCCCGATATAGCGGGGTTCATGGGGACGATGCCGCAAACATCGAAAAACTATTGAAAGTCTTATCGGATAAGGCGCTCGATCGCACTGCCCGATTTGTGGCAGTCATAGCGATAGCGAAACCAGATGGAACTCACATCATGGCAAGGGGCGAACTTCTTGGCAGTATCGCAGCTTCACGACGAGGCGAAAATGGATTTGGTTATGACCCGATCTTCATACCGGTAGGTAGCAAAAGAACCCTAGGGGAGCATCTCCCAGAGGAGAAGGATGCGATTAGCCATCGCGCCCGCGCTCTCGCCGAGATTGCGCCAAAAGTCCCTTCCTTTCTCTTCGATTAACCCCGATTAACCCATTTAAACTCGCCCAAATAACCAGCGACAACGAGAGTCGCGAGTAGGCTTCCGGCAGGAGAAGTTAGGGAAACTTCCAAAGTCGAAGGAGCCAAAGTGGCAACTAAGAAGAAGTCTGCGCGCCCAGCATCAAGGAGCGCCAAGAAATCAGTCACCAAGAAGTCGGCTGCTAAGAAGTCAGCTACTAAAAAAGCTGGAGCGAAAAAGGCAACTGCTAAGAAGCCAGCCAAGAAAGTTACAACCAAGAGAGCTTCCGTAAAGAAATCCTCATCCCAGAAATCTTCAAGCAAGCGTCCGATCAAGAAAGCGCTTCCAAAACCTCCTGCCGGTGTTGATGCCGCAAAGATTGTCATCCCACCAGTCCCATCACGTGGAGCAACCACAACATCTGCAGCAGCTCCGACAACAACAAAGCCGGCTACCGCTACGAGCGCGCCAGCAAAAAAGAACTCCTCAAGCGTTCTATTTCTAGTTATCGCGGGCGTCGTCCTCTTGGCGATCTTCGCGTTATCGAATTCCTCATCTGATGATGATGCAGCTCCAAAGCCGACCGCATCTGAATCAGTTAGCGAGGAGCCGACTGAGGAGCCGAGCGAAGAGCCATCTGAGACTGAGAGCCCAACTGATCTGACCTATGAGGCTCCTACGAGCTTTGTAGCGATAAATAATGGAAATGGCGGAGTTACTCTCCGTTGGAAGGCTCCAGCTGCCACCGAAGGATTGACTGGCTATCTCGTCTCAATCTCTTACAACACCGTTGATTTCATCGAAGTCGCAACTGTTCCAGCCGATCAATTCTCATTGGATGTTGCCAAGATGAGCGATGAGGGTGGAACGCAGTTCTTCATCCAATCTGTCTACTCAGATGGAAACAAGGCTGATGGAGCTAAATTCGCGCTCAAAGGCAAGTACGGAAACTAATCGGTTCCTGTCCTAGGAATTACT
>CAZFQY010000021.1:0-7565 GCA_964521265.1 uncultured Clavibacter sp. | reverse complement strand
AAGTAGCGCAGAGAGTTTTTGGCGGATTCGTACCGATGGCGTCCGATACTTCATCCCTCGGAACCATAGCTCGAAATAACCCCTTCTTACGGGGGTTTCGATATAGCGATATGAGATATCCGCAAGTGCGAAGACGATGAGAACCCGAAGAGAATAGAGAGCCCAATCATCGCCAACGAGGTCTATGGAAGGTCGAGTTAGTTGGAAGACGATCCAGTGCCAGAGATAGATTCCATATGAACGCTCACCGATCCAAAGCGCAGGTCGCGTGCTTAAGATCGGTGCAAAGCGCGAGGCTGGATGAATTACGGAAATCAAAGTGGCACAACCGAAGAGCGCGGTCAACGGGAAGGCGATTCGATAAAGCGTCGGATCACTCTCATTGATGAAAAGGAATGCGCTGAGTAGTCCTAAAAAGCCAAAGACACCGATCAGATCAACAAAGTCTTGTGCGCGTTTAGAGATCTCTTTGGTTAGGTTCTGCGGTTTCCAACTAACCGCTAGGGCTGCGCCAAGGAATAGACCAATTGAATGGGTATCGGTGCCGAAATAGACATGGCTAACGGCCGACTCCTTGATATCAATCTGTACCGAATAGAGAAATAGGGCGATTCCAGAAGCGAGTGCGATTGCGAGCGCAACGAAGGAGATGTTCTTCTTACCAAAGTATTTGAGTACAAAAAGGAGAACTAGTGGCCAGACAAGATAGAACTGAGCTTCGACAGCGAGTGACCAGGTATGTTGAAGAAGCGGTGGCCGGCCGATCGTTTCAAAATAATCTTGCTCTCTATTTACGAGAGCCCAATTCATAGTTCCAGTGAATACATAAGGTAGATCGCCAAGGAAACGCCTCACTGTTTCCGGTGCATATACGCCGATATAAAGCGTGGTGAGGACCACCATGGCGACTAAGGCAGGAACGAGGCGACGGATTCGACTCAAATAGAAAGCTCGTAGGTCGAGCCCTCCAGACTTCTCGATCGAATCGAGGATCAATCCAGTTATTACATAACCTGAAATGACGAAGAAGAGATCGACCCCGAGAAAGCCGCCGGGAATCCAATCGATTCCTAGGTGATAGAGGAGGACCGCTATTACCGCGACTGCGCGTAAGCCATCGACTGAATGTATGTATCGATTACTGCTGGTGGACATCACCGACGACGCTTAGATGGAGCCTTCTTGGACTTCTTCGCTTTAGAGACACTTGGGGTTGATTTTGTGACTGCGCCATCTTGTGCAGCGGCAATGCGTGCGACGACTTTGCTATCGCCAGTCGGAGTCCCATCTGGACGGATCGCGTCATTTACTTGGCGCTGTAGCTCACTTAGGCGGTTGAAGGCGCTATCGAGTCTCTGACGAGATTGGTTGATGGCGTTCTCTGCGGCATCTAGCGACTGGGTTTGGATCCGATAGAGACGTTCGGCTTCGGCGATTACTTGTGAGAGCCAGCTGCGATACTCAGTTATCTCGGTTGTGGCAGTCTGAACTAGACGCTCGGCCTCTCGCTTCGCATTACTGGTGACAGTGTTGGCTTCGCGCTTGCGAGCGGAGAGCAACTCTTCGCCTTCTCGCTCCGCGGCAGCGACTATTTCAGAGGCATCTGCTTCGGCAGCTTCGATGTACTTACGGCCGCGGCTTTCGGCTGCGGCAAGGGTCGACTTGGCCTTTGCCTCAGCGCTTTCAATCGCGGCAGCAGCGTTCTTCTTACTCTCATTGATTACACGTTCGGCATTGGAATTAGCTTTTGCTTCACGCTGTTGGGCAGTGCGGATGATCGACATCGCAGTCTCGGTTGCAAGAATCTCAAATTCTTCTTTAGAGAGCGCGGTGATATCTCGGCGCGAACGCAATTCAGCTAACTGTGATTCCAATTCACGGATACGTTCGATAGATGCCGAGCTTGTTACGAGTGGCTTGGCATTCGATTCTTCTTCGCCTTTGAAACCAACCCAGGATAAGAAGTTCTTATCTGCCATCACTTACTCCTCTATCTTTCAATAACTGCCTGCCAGTGGGGGCGCATCTTCCCACGAGTTAATCGAGGAGAGAAAGGGGCGGCTTATGGGTACAAGCCGCGTAGGCGATGGGCTTGGGCGACCCGCTCAACGCTGATCATGTTGGCAGCTTCACGCCAGGTCACCCCTCGCGAAGAGGCCACTTCTGCGACCTCCTTGGTCGCACGCATCATGATCTCGTTCAAATTCTCAATTACCTCGTCAGCGCTCCAGAAATACTTCTGCTTATCTTGAACCCATTCAAAGTAAGAGACGATAACGCCACCTGAGTTTGCCAAGATATCGGGAACGACAAGAATGCCTTTGTCGTTCATGATCGCATCACCTTGAGGGGTGGTCGGTGCATTTGCACCTTCAACCACTATCTTCGCGCGGATTCCTGATGCAGTTGCCTCAGTTATCGAATCAGCAAGAGCTGCAGGTACAAGTACATCTACCGGTAGGTGTAACAACTCAGTATTAGTAATCGAATCCGTTCCAGAAGTACCTACAACACTTCCGCTCTTATCTAGATGTGCTTTCACTTCAGCTACGCTCTTGAATCCAGTTACTCCACCATTAACATCACTGACAGCGACCACCTTGAGCCCTTGCTTCTCAAGAGCGACAGCCGCCCAATAACCGACTTTTCCAAATCCTTGTATCGCCACAGTCGCTTTACTTGGATCAATACCGCGGAGCTTCAAGGCTTCTCGAACTGAGATTGCAACGCCATCTCCAGTTGCAGAAGTTCTTCCGAGTGAACCACCAAGAACAATCGGCTTTCCAGTAACCACTCCAGGAACTGAGTAACCAGCTGTAACGGAGTAGGTATCCATGATCCATGCCATGTTCCGCTCATCTGTTCCAACATCTGGCGCCGGGATATCTCGCTCTGGTCCAATTATTGGCAGGATCTCTGATGTGTAGCGTCGAGTCAAACGCTCATTCTCTGGCATTGATAGCGTCTTAGGATCAACTGCAACGCCACCTTTTGCTCCTCCATAAGGAAGATTCGTAAGTGCGCACTTCCATGTCATCAACATCGCAAGTGCGATAGTTTCATCAAGATCTATATCTTGATGGAATCTGATTCCGCCCTTTGCTGGGCCACGAGTTGTTGAATATTGAACGCGATATCCCTTGTACATCTCGACGCGACCATCATCGCGGCGAAGCGGAACAGCAACCTCCATCAATCGACGTGGAGTAGAGAGGGTGTTCCAATCATTTTCGGAGAGACCGAGTTGATCTACTGCTCTTCTTAGTTGCGAGAGCGCTGTTTGCAGGGGTGACTCACTTGATGACGCCATTGTCATGGCTGAAATCTACGCCGGAAATCCCCTTACTGCCTTCCTTCTTTTCCGGGAATTTCAGGTCTAAAGTTGTGATGTCCGATATATCGCAACGTTGCGGAGGCGCCATGGTCGATGATCCAAATTGGAAGTTTGATACCCAGCAGATTCATGCAGGACAGGAACCAGATTCAACTACCGGATCTAGGGCGCTTCCTATCTACCAGACCACGGCATATCAATTCCGCGATACCGAACATGCGGCAAACCTCTTTGGGATAGCCGAAGCGGGAAATGTCTACACTCGAATTAATAATCCGACTCAAGATGCCGTGGAGAAACGAATCTCCACCCTAGAAGGCGGTAAAGCCTCTCTATTGGTAGCGAGTGGAATGGCGGCTACGACGCTTGCAATTATGAATGTAGCTGAGGCTGGCGATCACATCGTCTCAAGCCCGTATGTCTACGGCGGCACCTACAACTTATTCAAATACACGCTTCCCAAATTCGGCATCAAAGTCACCTTTGTTGAGGATGCGCATGATTTGGATTCTTGGAAGCGATCCATTCAACCGAATACAAAAGCCTTCTTCGGTGAAGGGATATCGAATCCGCTTGGCGCAGTCCTTGATCTAGAGGGGATTGCAAAGGTTGCTCATGATTATGGGGCGCCTTGGATTGTAGATAACACGATTGCCACCCCATATGTCACAAGGCCAATCGACTACGGCGTAGATGTAGTAACGCATTCCGCCACTAAGTTCCTATCAGGGCATGGAAATGCGATGGTTGGTGCAATCGTTGATGCCGGTAGTTTCGATTACTCCAAGTACCCAGATCGCTTCCCAGGGTTTAACAATCCTGATCCGAGCTACAACAACATCGTCTATGCCAAGAATCTAGGTGTCGGTTCGAACTTTGGAAACGTCGCTTACATCTTCAAGTGTCGACTCCAGCTTCTAAGAGATATGGGTCCATCGGTTTCGCCATTTAATGCCTGGCTCTTGGCACAAGGTCTTGAATCATTGAGTATGCGCATGAAGCAACATCTTGCCAATGCCCAAGCTGTCGCAGAATGGTTAGAGAAACATCCCCAAGTTGTGGGAGTTAGCTATGGGGGGCTTCCAACTTCAGAGTGGCATGCCAATGCAAAGAAATATGCGCCGAAAGGTGCGGGTGCGGTTATGGCATTTGAGATAAAAGGCGGGTTAGCAGCAGGAAAAGCATTTGTGGAGGGCTTGAAGATGTTTAGCCATGTCGCAAATATCGGAGATGTCCGCTCCCTAGTGATTCATCCTGCCTCAACGACCCATTCACAATTAGGCGAAGATGGCTTGCGCGCTGCAGGAATCAATCCAGGAATGATCCGTTTAAGCATCGGTCTAGAGGATTTCGAAGATATCAAGGCTGATATGGAGCGAGGTTTCGCAGCCGCTAAATAGTTGTTGAGTGCGAACCTAACTGGTGCGGGAGGTGGGACTTGAACCCACACGTCCGAAGACACAGGTTCCTAAGACCTGCGTGTCTGCCATTTCACCACTCCCGCAAGAGTGAGCGAGAAGAATACCGATAAAACTGAGAACCTAAAAACTCGCTAGTTAGATTGGCTCTAGATAGTTCAGCTTTAGGTAGCGGTAGAGCCTCTCCTTGAGAATGCATCGATAGAAGCTGAGATAAGGAGAACTCCTCCCGTAACCATAAATTTGATTCCAGCAGGGTAGCCAAGAAGGGCCATTCCATTATCGATAACGGCGACCACTAATCCGCCGAGGATCGCATCACTTACCTTTCCTTTACCGCCAAAGAGGCTAGTTCCGCCGATAACTGCAGCGCCAACCGCATAGAGCAGCGTTGAGCTTCCACCAGTTGTGGGCGAGATTGAGTTTGCGCGCGAAACGAAGATCATTCCCGCAACGGCTGCGAATCCAGAGCAGATCATGAATGCCGAGATTCGAACCATCTTTACATTGATACCGGCGCGGCGCGCAGCCTCAGCGTTACCGCCTACTGCATAGAGGTGTAATCCAAATGAGGTACGGGTCAATACAAATGTCGCTCCAACTAGGAGCACGAGAATTACGGGAACCACATAGGGAATTCCACGAAGACTTACTAGATCAGGATTATTGCTCCGCTCAACTGTGAGAGCGAATGTGGCGAGGCCGCCGAGGGAAACCAGGATTGCTGTCTTGATCAACCAGAACTTGAATAGATTATCTACAAGTCCTGCTTTGCGCCGTCTTGCAAACTTCCATAGACCAGACAAGACATAGACCCCTGCAGTAAGGAAAAAGAAGAGCCAGCTAGCGCTCACAGAAAGGTTCTTATTTTGAACTGCGAGAATCGTTGGATCTTCGATTCGGATAGTTCCGCCTTCGCTAACCAATAGAAGCAGTAAACCCTGGAACGCGAGGAAGGTCGCGAGCGTTACGACGAACGATGGAATTCGAAGTTGTGCAACCAAGTAACCGATGAATGCACCAAGAACAACACCAGCCAGGATGCTCGCGGGGAGTGCTACATACCAGGCGTAGTCCATCTCGGTAATCATGATCACCAAGATCGCGCCACAGACTCCGGCTGCATAGCCGGCAGATAGATCGATCTCTCCTAAAAGAAGAACGAATACGAGTCCCATCGCGATAACAGTTACCGCGGCAGCTTGAGTTAGAAGGTTGGCGAAGTTACCTGGGGTCAGGAATACCGAGCTCAAAGAGCCGAAGACGATACATAGAACTAGTAATCCCAGAATCGCGGGGAGGGCGCCAACTTGCCCTGCTTTAACGCGGCTAGCCCAATCGCGCAACGATTTTTCGATAGTGATCTGCTCGCTCATTTCTTAGCTCCTGAGGTCGCATCCGATTTTCCAGTGGTAATCAACTTAACGACATCACTTGGCGAGACGGAATCTTTCTCGACCTGAGCGGCCATAGTTCCGAGGTACATCGCCGCGATGTTATCTGCGACTTGGAAGACATCATTTAGATTGTGGCTAATAACTATTACCGCAAGACCGTTATCAGCAAGTTGGCGAACTAGTTTCAAAACTTGTTCGGTTTGGGCGACACCTAGCGCTGCGGTTGGCTCATCGAGGATCACCACTTTGCTGTTCCAAAGTACAGCGCGGGCAATCGCGACAGTCTGTCGTTGACCACCGCTAAGTGATGCGACTTTTTGGCGGATGGATTTAACAGTTCGTACGCTCAAGCCATCAAGAGTCTTCTTGGCGAGCGATTCCATATGAGATTCATTTAGCGTGATACCGCTCTTCTCTTCGCGGCCTAAAAACATATTGTGAACGATATCTAGATTGTCACAGAGTGCGAGGTCTTGATAGACGATCTCTATACCTAAAGCGGTCGCATCACGCGGACCAGCAATCGTTACTTTATTTCCTTCAAAGAGGAATTCACCAGTTTCTGGCGTATAGATTCCAGCGATGCATTTGATCAGAGTGCTCTTGCCAGCTCCGTTATCTCCAACAAGCGCCGTCACCTTTCCAGCGTAAGCATCGAAGTTGACATCCTTGAGCACGTGCACCGGACCAAAGGATTTGTTGACTTGGCGGAGCGAGAGAATCGGAGTTGCCATTTGATCTCCTAAGTAATCTCTAAGTTATTTTTCTGATTAACAGTTCAGCCCGAGCATTTCTACTCGGGCTGAACCGTTACTGCTTTTAAGCCTCTTTTACTACTAAGAAATCCTTAGATTCCGTTAGCTGTGCAGAGGTCTTCGATGCCTTCGCAAACTGCTTCGCGTGTCTGGAAGCCATCTGCAATTACATCCTTAACGTTTTCCTTGGTGATTGATACTGGAACAAGGAGAACTGATGGAACATCGGTTGTGCCGTTGTTCACTGTAGCGGTAGCTGTTGTTGCCTCTTCGCCGTTTAGAAGCGCGATAGCAAGAGCAGCAGCTGCTTCAGCCTCAGCCTTGATTGCCTTGTAGACAGTATTTGATAGATCACCAGTCAAGATTGCGCGGAGACCATCAACGGTTGCATCCTGTCCGGAGACGCAGACCTTTCCGTTGAGACCGTTCTTCTTAAGCACTGCAACAGCTGCGAGGCCAAGGCCTTCGTTAGCTGAGACGACTGCATCAAGCTTGCCGCCTGCCTTTGCAAGTTGCTGTTCGAAGATTGTTCCACCCTTGACGTTATCCCAATCTGGAACAGACTGATCGTCAACGAGTGTGTAGTTGCCGGCATCGATCAATGGACGTAGTACTGAGTCATAACCAGCCTTGAACAAGGTTGCGTTGTTATCAGTAGGTG
>CAZFQY010000020.1:10455-16899 GCA_964521265.1 uncultured Clavibacter sp. | reverse complement strand
CTGTCCCAATTGCGGCTGCGATCCTGTTGATTATGGATGAAGTCGTATTTCCAAAGACTGATAATTCGTAGTAGTTATGACAGGGAAGTTCACTCTATTCCTAGTACTCTTCCTTGGTCTTTCAATTACAGTCAATTCTCAGACTGCAATTGGAGCGCCACAATCAGGTAAGAAATGTGCAAAGTCAGGCATAACTAAGATTTCAAGTGGAAAGAAATTCACCTGCATCAAAAGAAATGGAAAACTGGTTTGGGATAAAGGGGGGCTAATTCCGTTACCGACTCCGAAGCCAACTACATCATTCTCTCCAACTCCCTCTGTCACTCCCTCCCCAGCTCCGTCACCATCCGTTACTGGCTCTCCTTTGCCGACAAGTTCTACAGCTCCATCTCCACAGCCCGCCATCGAATACAAGGAGACCCTAAGAAGCGCCAATCCTGATCTTTGTCGATTGAGGGACGCCCGAAAAGATACTTCGCTCAATTACGATCATTATGAGCGTAACAATGGATTCCCTTTACAAGGTGCGCTCTTGCCAACCTCAGGCACTGTCCGCTTTCTCACTGTACTTATTGATTTTCCTGATGCACCAGGAACCAATGCCGACTTGTTGAAGTTACGGAGCCAAGAGAAAGTTATGACTGATTGGTTCGCCACCTCTTCTAATGGAAAGCTTAAAGCGGAAGTCACAACAGTCGATAGGTGGTTCCGAGCTCCTAAGAACTCTTTTGATTACGAGATTAGCCCAAACCAATACGGGGCACTCCACCCAAAGTTTGCTCAAGAGTTTATTGATTTAACTGGCTCAACCTTTAATTGGAACGGCATCCATACAGTCATGTTCCATTTTCCTGACTCTCAAAAGAGTAAGTTTATGAGCGCTCAACTCGGGAGAAATCAAAGACTCAATACTCCTCAGGGTGTAAAGACTTTGAACTATCAGTACTACGGAGTGTGGCAACATGAATACGCGCGCTCTATCGCTTCCTCAAATCCAGATTACTGGGCCGGTCAATGGCTGCATGAGAATCTTCATGATCTTGGACTGACTCTTCACGCTCCAGGAAATGGTTTCTATTCTGGAGTGGGACAAAGTCAAGCCTCGCTCTCCTTGACACTCTCTGCTTGGGAAACTTTCAAACTAGGTTGGCTTGATGACCGCCAAATATTCTGTCTGCCAAAATCATCACTTAGTAAAGCGATGATTAGCCTAACTCCATTGGAAGAAGCAAATGATGGAAACAAAATTGTTGTTGTTCCCTTAGATGCGTCCAAAGCCTTGGTTATCGAATCTCGTCGACCTATTGGCCTATCGTCTAAGTGGCCAAAGGATGCATCTGGTTTGTACATTTATAGAGTTGACACCGCAGCTGTTATGGATCGTTCGCAGGAATTTAATGGGTCAGGTCTGGATAATGGGAACAATCCCAAATACCCGAAATGGGCTTTCTATTTAGAGACAGAACAAAGGCCTATTACAAGTTCCTCTACGTCAAAGCGAATTGATCCAAGCGTTTTCTTTAAGGATTGGTTGGTGCGTGAGGGCGAAAGTGTTCAAAGTGATGAGGTCAGAATTTATTTCAGGAAGACAGGAAATCTTGATTGGATTGAGATTGTTAGGCTGGGATGAGAGAGCTTGATTTCTAGCGAGTATTGTCGACGTTATCTTCCATAGCAGCTACATCTTCTTCTGGAGTAGGAATGTCATCGGCGCTCTTCAGGTGCCGTTTTCCACTTGAGATGATCAAGTACCCGATGAAAAGTGCCACGGTCGTAGCGGCAAAACAAATACGAGGTGAGAACTCTTCTGCGATGTAACCACCGACTGCTACTCCTATCGCAGCTGCTGTCCCCTCGATTGTCCAAAGCCAAGCGATTGCTTGTACCGCTGTGCCTTTCGGTCGAACAGCTTCTGTAATTTCCCAATAGAAGACTTGTTGCGCTCCACCAAAGAAAGCAAGGAGTGCAGTCACTAGAGCAATACTCCAATCCATGTGAGTGAATGCAAGTGGAATAGAAAAAATCGCCCAGACCAGATAGTTCGCACGGAATGCACGCAGCGGAGAGATCTTGCGACTAATTGTTCCGGCCACCAATCCACCGATCACATTAAATGCGGCCATGATGGAGAAGAAGATTCCTACGCGTTCCGGTACACCTTCCAAAGTACCGAATGCAGGCAGACCGATATCAAATGCGCCCCAGCCAAGACCCATTACTACGCCTTCGACTGCTAGTAATTGAATGCCCCGTACCTGCCATATCGCCGGCGCTTTCTCTTCCTTTCGCTCTGGCTGCCACTTGCGAACTTGCCAAGTTCGAAGCAAGAGAAATCCGCCAATAAACATGGAAGCAGCGCAAACCTGTAACGCGACTGCTGGATCAATGGAGAGCGAGAGCGTCGTAGCGATAACTGGCGCGAAGACTCCAACCGAATTCATAGTGGCGGTATCGAGTGCAAAGGCAGTTCGAATCTTCTCGGCGGGAACAGTTATCTTCCAAAGTGGTCGCACCGAGAGATTTATCGGTGGTGCGGTAAGTCCTAAAAGAGTTGCCAGAACAACTAACTCTGTTCGCCCTGTCCCCAAACTCAGAACCACAATTAGCGCGGCATAGGATGGAACTAATACCCGAAGTGGCCAGATCATCCCGAAGCGATCGATAACAGCGCCACGGATTCCAGCAGTTAGCGCTCCAGCTAGGCCATTTAGCCCAGTTGCTAAACCAGCTATAGCAATCGAACCGGTCTCTTGTTGGACCTTGAAATAGATAGCAAGGGAGATCATCCCGTAGGCCGTTCTAGAAGGGAGTGAAGCGAGGAGCAATCGAAGAGCTCCGGGAGCTTTAACCACCTCTTTATAAGTGGCCAGGCTGGCACGCATTTGGAGAATCCTACTTGTCGATTTCTTTTAAAACTCTGTTGGAAGAGGGAGTCGCGCTGGATTTACGAATCGAACTATCTCACTTAAGACTCTATGGACGAAGGGTTCTCCTACCCAGAGATGTTTGGCATCGGTGACTGAAATCAATTCCAACTGCTTTACAACTGCAAATTTCTTTCGCGCTTCATCTGGTTTTAGATAATCATCGAGTTCTGGGATAAGTGCAATGACTGGCCGGCCATCTTCACTCCAAAATTGCAATTGCTCTTCTGTTGTAGTTCGCAGAGGTGGTGATAGAAGAATCAATCCCTTTACTCGTGGATCGGTCGCGTGTTGGAGCGCTAGATCAGTTCCAAATGACCACCCAACAACCCAGAGTTCTCCAACTTGCAACTGAGTGAAGCAATACTCGATTGCTGCGATTACATCGGCTCGCTCCGTGACTCCTCCGCCAAATTCACCCTCACTCCTACCTTGATCACTTGCAGTTCCCCGAGTGTTGAATCTGACAACTGTTATGTCGGCTAACGCCGGTAATCGATTCGCCGCCTTCTTATAGATGTGGCTATCCATCATCCCGCCATGCGTGGGAAGGGGGTGTAGGCAGAGTATCGCTCGACTTCGATCGCCTGTTTCTGGAGTCGCAACCTCACCGACTAACTTGAGTCCATCCGATGTGATTATCGTTATGGATTCGCGCTGAGCCGGAAGTACCGTGCTCGGTCTAATGAGCTCCGGTCTAGTCTGCTCAGGCATGAAGAAGAGTTTAGTCTTAGCCCATGGCCACCAAACCCAGAACAGCGCGATCAAAGAACCCAGCTACATTCGAATCAGTTAATCCAGCGACTGGCGAAGTGGTTGGCGTATTTCCAGTCTTTACGAAGAGCGAAGTAGACGAAGTAGTTGCTCGAGCCAAGGTCGCTGCAGAACGTTGGGGCAATTTGAGTTTTCGTGCACGCAACCTGGCGCTCCGAGATTGGGCCTCCATACTTACGCGGGATATGAATGAAGCAGCCGAATTGATCCATCGTG
Organism: uncultured Clavibacter sp.; assembly: GCA_964521265.1. GTDB lineage: Bacteria > Actinomycetota > Actinomycetes > Nanopelagicales > Nanopelagicaceae > MAG-120802. The sequence goes on along the minus strand of CAZFQY010000020.1, from coordinate 12,985 downwards.
AGACCGGTAAACCTTTGAGTGATGCCACCCTGGAAGTTGCGCTAGCAATCGAGCACATCGGTTGGGCGGGAAAATTTGCGCCACGCGTTCTAGGTCGTCAATCCCGTCCATCAGGTTTGCTGATGTTCAACATGTCAGCTCAAGTACAACGAGTTCCATTTGGAGTCGTAGGCGTCATTGGGCCTTGGAACTATCCGATCTTCACGCCAGTTGGCTCAATCGCTTATGCCTTAGCTGCTGGGAATGCTGTCGTCTTCAAGCCAAGTGAGTACACCCCTGCAATCGGAGCTTTCCTTGAGGAGAGCTGGAAACGCATCGCTCCCTTCCGAGATGTCTTCACAACTATCACCGGAAATGCAGAGACGGGTGCAGCGCTGACTGAGAGTAAAGTCGACAAGATCTCTTTCACTGGATCAACTCGAACTGCTAAGAAGGTAGCTGCTGCATGTGCCGTAAATATGACACCGGTTGTTTTGGAGTGCGGTGGCAAAGATGCAGTACTCATCGATAAGGATGCTGACATTTCAAAGGCCGCAGAGATGACCTTGTGGCATGCGATGTCCAATGCTGGCCAATCTTGTATCGGAGCGGAGAGAGTCTATGTTCACCGCCAAGTTGCAGATCAATTCAAAGCAGAGATTGTTGCTCGCGCGAAAGAAATCAAGCCTGGTTTTGGCGATGGCGCAAAGTACGGACCAGCAACGATGCCCTCTCAATTGAAAGTGATTAAGAGCCATATTGATGATGCAGTTTCCAAAGGTGGCACATTCTTACTGGGAGGCAAAGATTCGATCAAAGGCGGTTATGTGGAGCCAGTGATTTTTGCTGATGTTCCAGAAGACTCACTTGCTGTGCGCGAAGAGACCTTCGGCCCAACTCTTGTAATCAATACCGTCTCGAATATGGATGAGGCTGTTGACCTCGCCAATTCAACGAGTTATGGACTCGGGGCCGCAGTGTGGTCAAAGAAAAATGGAAAGCGAATCGCATCGCTACTTAAATGTGGAATGGTTTCTATCAATTCTGCCTTCTCGTTTGCTGCGATTGGAGCGGTTCCCTTTGGCGGCGTAAAAGAGAGCGGCTACGGCAGAATTCATGGCGCAGAAGGCCTGCTTGAATTCACCTACCCACGAACGGTCGTTAAGCGCAGATTCCGTATTCCACTTGAGTTCACAACATTCGAGAGAAGCGAGCGCGCTGATCGAATCCTTGTAAGGCTAGTGAGGTTGCTACATAAGCGGAGAATCCGCTAGATAAATTTTAGTAACGCGTCTTTTCTAGTAGCGCGGGGCGTTACGAGTTCGCTCCACTCTGGGTCGACGATGTTCGCGCTTACTCCAACATGCAGAATGCCAATGCCTGCGTGAATCAACATCACCTTCTATCCATGCAACTATGTGCGGTGTTGCCATTCGAATCAGTTGATCACAACCAGGGCAACGATATGGCTTAGTTGAACTCGAACCAGTGATCTTTCGAACTCGGTAGATCCCCTCATCGTGCTCTTCGATTGTCTCGTGTGAAGCGGCGATATCGCGGTCATCCTCACCCCTCTTTTGATTTGTCTTACTTGAGCCACGCTTCTTGGGGTGGTTTCTCCGGGGACTCACAGGGAGATTCTTACCTATTTCGGGCAAGATTGAGCCATGCAGAAGCGAAGCATCGGCGTGATTGTGCTTTCTTTCGCGATCATCTTCGCTGCGGTACCTGGATCGAATGTAGCTACCGCTAACAAGAAGAAGCCCATACCGGCAACATCTCCAAAGCCCATCTGGCCTCCGAAGGGATTCAAGGCGAGTGATGGAGTTTTTGCAAAGGTTCCGAACACAGATGAATTGATCGGACACCTCTCGGCCCGTAGATCCCTCCAACGCTTCCTGGCGCAATGTGAAGAATTTGCCTGTGGCGCAGTCTTTGTCGCAGCCGAGCGTGGTTGTACCTGGTGGGAGGTAAATTCAGCAGTTCGTAAAGTCAATCCTGCTAACTTCTCAAAGGAGCGGATTGGCACGCTCGTAACCTATGCAAAAGGAACAGATCCTCGCGAACAAGGCACTATCTTCTTAGTTAGTAAAGAACCAGTAGACCTGAGTGTTTCGGTTGGAAATATCAGAGTGATTTGCCATCGGGAGACGACTAATATTCCAAAACCTGCGAATATCTATAATCCGATAACAGCGAGTGGGAATTAATGTTAGGCGGCATCAATAACCAGCTCTTCTTCCAATCCCTTGCTGGATTCGCCGTGATGTTGGTCTTTATCGCTCTTCTAAAGTGGGCTTTTGCTCGCGGAAGTTCTGTCGTATCGCGGCCGCTTAGAGTCGGTGAAGATGAAGAATATGGATTGCTGAGAGTGGTTGCCCGTCCAGGCAATCACATCGAAGGAGAGATGCTTCGCCAGAAACTTCTAGAAAATGGCATAAAGGCAACTCTTACACAAACCAAACGTGGACCTCGGGTGATGGTCTTTGAAAAGGAAGTAAAGGCTGCAGAAGCGATCTTAAGAAGCTAGCGGTTCTTGCTAGCGGTTCTT
>CAZFQY010000020.1:0-10355 GCA_964521265.1 uncultured Clavibacter sp. | reverse complement strand
GCTAGCGGTTCTTGCTAGCGGTTCTTCCCGGGAACCCAGAGCTGATCACCCTCGCTCTTGTTTTCAAATCTTGCAAGCACAAAGAGTAGATCCGAAAGACGGTTCAAGTACTTAGCAGTCAACTTATTTACACCTTCTCCAAAGGCATGTATCGCCTGCCAAGTGCGACGCTCTGCACGGCGGACAACAGTTCTTGCTACATGAAGATGGGCCGAAGCTGGAGTTCCTGAAGGGAGAACAAAAGACTTTAGGGGTGATAGTTCTGCGTTGTACTTATCGATCTGCTCTTCCAAATAGGAGACTTGTGACTCAAGAACGCGGAGGGGTTCGTATTGAGGTGAGTCAACGACCGGCGTACACAAATCAGCTCCCACATCAAAGAGGTCGTTTTGGACTCTTACCAATAGTTTGCGGACATCTTCATGAAGGTTCGGAACAGTTAGCACCACGCCAATATAGGAATTCGCTTCATCTACAGTGGCATACGCCTCAAGCCGCGGATCATTCTTCGAGGTTCGGCTCATATCTCCTAGCGAGGTAGTGCCATCATCGCCAGTTTTTGTGTAAATCCGCGTCAGGTTAACCATGGGGTGAGCCTATTCGGTTCACTAACATGTGACCACTCGGATCAAGATGACATCCAATTCCAGGAGAGTGGGGCGATGAATTGAGCGGAAATGCCCTTGATCGCTTTCAGATTGTTGGCGGTACTCCCCTAGTCGGCGATGTAACGATATCTGGGGCGAAGAATTCGATTCTCAAATTGATGGCTGTGACGCTTATGGCTCCAGGCAGATATACCTTGCGAAATGTTCCTGATATTGCTGATGTTGCGATGATGGCGGAACTGCTTACCAGCCTTGGCTGTTCAATCAATCGCGATGTTGAGAAGAGAGAGATTGAAATCAGTGTTCCAGAGAAACTAGCGCATCGAGCGGATTACCAATACGTTCGCAAATTACGTGCCTCGATCAACGTACTCGGTCCTCTCGTTGCACGATTGGGTAGAGCTGAAGTCGCTCTTCCTGGCGGCGATGCGATCGGCTCACGTGGATTAGATTTTCATACTCGCGGATTAGTTGAACTAGGCGCCGAAACGAGAAACGAGCATGGCTACATCATCGCAAGTGCCTCGAAGGGGCTTCGCGGAGCAAGAATTGAATTAGATTTTCCAAGCGTTGGTGCTACTGAGAACATAATGACCGCCGCAGTCCTTGCTAAGGGAGTGACAACTCTCGAAAATGCCGCGCGCGAACCCGATCTAGTTGATATCGGAAACTTCTTAAATGAGATGGGTGCACAAATTGAAGGCCTGGGAACTCCCACACTCACGATTACTGGAGTATCCGCACTAAAGCCAGTTGATCACAGCGCGATCCCCGATCGAATAGTTACTGGAACCTGGGCCTATGCTGCAGCGATCACCCAGGGCGATATCGCAATACATGGAGCTAGACCTAGGGATCTTGAACTACCGTTAGACAAATTAGTCTCTGCTGGCGCAGTGGTAACGACTACTCCAGATGGATTGCGCGTGAAGATGTCTCGCCGACCGACTGCCATCGACGTTGCAACCCTACCTTTCCCGGGTTTTCCCACTGATTTGCAACCCTTCGCCATCACCTTGAACTCGATTGCAGATGGTTCTGCTCTCGTCACAGAGAATGTATTTGAAGGTCGATTCATGTTCGTAAATGAGCTGTTGCGACTAGGTGCACAAATCCGTGTAGATGGACATCATGCCTCAATAACAGGAATTCCAAAGCTATCTTCGGCTCCAGTTGTCGCATCAGATATCCGAGCTGGGGCTGGATTGGTATTAGCTGGACTGGTTGCAGATGGAACTACTTTTGTCGAAGGCGCTTATCACGTGGATCGTGGCTATCCGATGTTTGCTGAACAATTACGCGCACTAGGTGCGGATGTAACGCGGGTCGACTAGTTAGCCAACAGTTACTTCAAAGATCTTATCTGCCTTAACCTTGACGTTGATTCTGTTGGAACGGTAATCCATAGTTACGGCGAAGTCCTCACCATCTCTTTGAACTACTCGATAGAGCCAACCATTGAGCTCTGCACATAACTCGCCAGCGCGTTCTGATAGTCCGACTAATTGGCTTGCCCGCTTCTCTGAAATCTCCATCTCATCAGATAACTTCTCTGGACATGTACCGTTAGAAGTTCCAATCTGCATTACTTCTCCACGAACCTCTTTACTTCCGACAGCAACAAGAGCAGAAGCTTTTGCCCTGGAGCGCATAGTGACGGTGTAGAAACCGCTCTCCCCGGCTCTGTTCAATCTAGACAGGAAGAGGTAGTTCTGCCTTCCATAAGGTTCATAGAACTTGGTGCGCTCATTGATCTTTAGGTTCGCCTTCTTACCCGTTGGCGATGTAATCGTCACAATCGGAAGTTGCGAGTTCTTCAATCTATTCTCAGGGCGGCGATCAAGGATCAGATACTCAAGTTTCAGGGCTTCACCTTTGCGGAGAGCAAAACGGAAATACTTACGCTCCCCTGCTTTTGTGAAGTTTGCTGTCACAGCAAAGGAGATACTTCCCTCAACTAGTAGTGGGCTCGTCTCTATGCGAGTTGATTCAGAGGCGAGAAATACCGGCTGATGCGCGGTAGCCGGAAGTGCACTACTCGCGAGCAGGGCTAGTGCGAGTAGGAAGACTTTAAAGCGCGCTAGCTTCACCGAGGATCGAAACACGATTGTTCGCCACCGACAAGAAGCCACCGTTGACTTGGAACTCTTCCTCGCCACCATCGACTCCCTTGATAACAACCTTTCCATCAACAAGTACGCCAAGAAGCGGGGAGTGATTAGGCAAGATTCCTAGATCACCTTCAAGGGTGCGCGCAGAAACCATCTTCGCTTTACCCGAGAAGATCCGCGCTTCCGGCGTTACGAATTCGACAGTTAGGACGTTATCGCTCATAAGGATTAGCTCTTCGCTAGCTCCGCTGCCTTGCGCTCGACATCATCAAGGCCACCGCACATGAAGAATGCCTGCTCTGGGATATGGTCATAATCGCCATTTGCTAGCGCATCGAAAGCTGCAATTGTTTCGCTTAGCGGAACGAAGGATCCATCGATTCCAGTGAAGACCTTCGCAACGAAGGTGTTCTGTGAGAGGAAGCGCTGGATACGACGAGCACGACCGACGAGGATTCGATCCTCTTCAGACAACTCATCGATACCAAGGATCGCGATGATGTCTTGGAGATCCTTATAACGCTGCAAGATCTGCTTTACGCGGTTTGCAACGCGGAAGTGATTCTCACCGATGTAGCGCGGATCCAAGATTCGTGAAGTTGAATCAAGTGGATCCACCGCAGGATAGATACCCAACTCAGAGATTGGACGAGATAGAACGGTCGTCGCATCAAGGTGGGCGAATGTGGTGTGTGGAGCTGGGTCGGTGATGTCATCAGCAGGAACATAAATCGCCTGCATCGAGGTAATCGAGTTACCGCGAGTTGAAGTGATTCGCTCTTGTAGAACGCCCATCTCATCAGCAAGCGTTGGCTGGTAACCCACAGCTGATGGCATACGGCCTAGAAGTGTTGAAACCTCAGAACCAGCTTGAGTAAAGCGGAAGATATTGTCGATGAAGAGAAGCACGTCCTGCTTTTGAACATCGCGGAAGTACTCAGCCATCGTTAGCGCTGAAAGAGCAACGCGAAGACGGGTCCCGGGTGGCTCATCCATCTGTCCGAAGACGAGGGCGGTCTTATTGATGACGCCAGTCTCGGTCATTTCAAGGAACAAGTCGTTTCCTTCACGAGTACGCTCACCAACACCGGCGAATACCGAAACGCCACCGAAGTTTTCGGCGACGCGATAGATCATTTCCTGGATAAGAACGGTCTTACCAACACCAGCGCCACCGAATAGTCCGATCTTTCCACCCTTTACATAAGGCGTTAGAAGATCGATGACTTTGATTCCGGTCTCGAAGGTTTCAGTCTTCGACTCAAGTTGATCGAAGTCAGGAGCGGAGCGATGGATTGGCCAACGCTCCTTGATGTCTAGCGAAGAGGTTGGGACATCTAGTGATTCACCGAGCGCATTGAATACGTGACCCTTGGTTACATCTCCGACTGGAACAGAGATAGCAGCACCTGTGTCACGAACTTCTACGCCACGGACCATACCGTCGGTAGGTTGCATCGAGATTGCGCGGACCATGTTGTCGCCGATGTGCTGCGCGACTTCAAGGGTCAGTAGGCGCTTCTCACCTCCGATGGTGATATCTATCTGCAACGCGTTGTAGATCGCAGGCATCGAATCCGATGGGAATTCGATATCAACGACCGGTCCAATCACACGCGCTACGCGTCCGGTTGCTGTCTTAGTTGTCATCATTCGCTCCCTGCGTTTGCTGAGGCAAGCGCATCTGCGCCGCCCACGATTTCGCTTATCTCTTGCGTGATTTCGGCCTGACGAGCCGCATTTGCAAGTCTGGTCAACGACTTGATCAATTCATCAGCATTGTCAGTCGCTGATTTCATCGCACGACGACGCGCTGCATGCTCGGACGCTGCCGATTGCAGTAGCGCGTTGTAAACGCGAGATTCGATATAGCGCGGCAGAAGTGCGTTGAGGACTTCACCGGCATTTGGTTCGAATTCATACATGGGCAATAGGCCAGCTGGGGCTGGGCCTTCTGCTTCAACAACTTCCAGTGGAAGCATCCGCTTATTCATGGCGATTTGAGTGATCATCGACTTGAACTCAGTGAAGACGATATGAAGTTCATCTACGCCCTCGACATCTACTTCTGCATCCTTCAAGAAAGCAGAGATAAGTTCGGCTGAGATCTCTTTAGCGTTCGCATATGTCGGCTTATCGGAGAAACCAGTCCATGAGTTCTTTACGGTGCGATTGCGGAACTTGTAGTAGTTCACGGCCTTGCGGCCAACGACATAGGTAAGCACTTGTAGTCCGCGTTCTTTCAGCGTAACGATCAAACCTTCCGCTTCCTTAATCGCATTTGTTGAGTACGCACCAGCCATGCCGCGATCAGCAGTGATGATTAGAACTGCAGCGCGCTTTGGATTAGCGGACTCGGTGGTCAAAGGGTGGTTTGTATTCGAGAACGTTGCTACTGCACTTACGGCACGGGTCAACTCATTTGCATAAGGAGTTGATGCTGCGACCCGCTGTTGCGCCTTGACGATACGTGAGGCGGAGATTAACTCCATCGCTCGCGTGATCTTCTTGGTCGACTTAACGGAGCGGATCCGTCGCCGATAGATTCGTAGTTGTGCGCCCATGGATTACTTCTTATATCTCGTAATCTGCTCAGAGCCATCGCTGCCCTGTGCTTCGGCTTCAGCCTCATTTACCGGCTTTGCAACAGATGACTTGAATTCGTTCTTGAACGCATTTACTGCTGCGGTCAATTTCGCAACGGTGTCATCAGTTAGTTCCTTGGTTTCAGCGATTACATCGAAGATTCCCTTGTGAGAACGTCCTACGTAATCCAAGAACTCTGTTTCAAAGCGACGGATATCTTGAACGGCTACCGAATCAAGCTGGCCAGTTGTTCCTGCCCAGATCGATACGACCATGCGCTCTAGTGAATATGGGGTGTATTGAGCCTGCTTTAGCAACTCAACTAGACGAGAACCGCGCTCGAGCTGGGCCTTTGATGCCGCATCGAGATCAGAACCGAAGGCGGCGAATGCCTCGAGTTCACGGAATTGTGCAAGGTCAAGACGTAGACGTCCTGCGATCTTCTTCATCGCCTTCGTCTGTGCAGAACCACCGACGCGCGATACCGAGATACCGACGTTGATAGCAGGACGAACGCCTGAGTTGAAGAGATCAGTCTCAAGGAAGCACTGTCCATCAGTAATCGAGATAACGTTTGTAGGAATGAAGGCAGATACGTCGTTACCTTTTGTCTCGATGATTGGAAGACCGGTCATCGAACCGCCACCCATTTCATCTGAGAGCTTTGCGCAACGCTCTAGCAAACGAGAGTGTAAATAGAAGACATCGCCTGGGTATGCCTCGCGGCCTGGTGGACGACGTAGCAGTAGTGAGACTGCGCGATATGCCTCAGCCTGCTTGGAGAGATCATCGAAGACGATCAATACATGCTCGCCCTTGTACATCCAGTGCTGACCGATAGCAGAACCGGTGTAAGGCGCTAGATACTTGAAACCTGCTGGATCTGATGCTGGTGCAGCGACGATTGTTGTGTACTCCATCGCGCCAGCTTCTTCGAGCGCCGCTTTAACGGATGCGATCGTCGAGCCTTTCTGACCGATTGCGACATAGATGCACTTAACCTGCTTCTTCTTATCGCCGCTCTTCCAGTTATCGCGCTGATTGATGATGGTATCGATCGCAACAGCAGTCTTTCCTGTCTGGCGATCACCGATTATGAGCTGACGCTGTCCGCGGCCGATAGCGGTCATTGCATCGATAGCTTTGATACCGGTTGCTAGTGGTTCCTTAACTGGTTGGCGTTGAACGACGGAGGGCGCCTGAAGTTCAAGAGCGCGAGTTGCCTCGGCCTTGATCTCGCCTTTTCCATCGATTGGGCGACCTAGTGGGTCGACTACGCGACCGAGGAAGCCATCTCCTACTGGGACAGAGAGAATCTCGCCAGTGCGGCGGACAGTCTGTCCTTCTTCAATTCCACTGAAATCTCCAAGAACGACAACACCGATCTCGCGCACATCAAGGTTGAGTGCGATACCGAGGGTGCCATCATCGAACTTAAGCAACTCGTTAGTCATGGTTGAAGGAAGTCCTTCAACGCGAGCGATGCCATCGGCTGCTTCAACAACAGTTCCGATTTCATCACGAGACGCAGCGCCTGGTTCGTACGACTTAACGAAGTTCGCTAAGGCATCACGAATCTCTTCAGGTCGAATCGTGAGTTCCGCCATGGTTTATCTCCCTATTTATCCTGCGAGCGCTCTGCTCGCGTCGGCCAAACGATTGACGATTGTTGCGTCAATCAATTCATCAGCAAATCGAATCGAGATACCGCCCAGAACGGTCGGATCGACTTCGACATTTAGTCGGACTGGTTGTCCGATCTTGGCAGCAAGCGTTGCTGCCATCTTCTCTTTCTGTTGATCACTTAATGCAATCGCAGTCTTGACTCGTGCAACGACGCGATCACGACGTGCTGCAGTCGCCTTGATGTAGAAGGCAACAGTCCCTTCGAAGTTACGCCCTCTCATGCCACTAACTAAGTGGCCGAGCATTCGGGCCGTTGCTGGAGAGACCTTCCCGCCAAACAACTTGGCGACAAGAACGCGCTTTCCTTCGGCAGAGTACTTTCCTGAACTTAGTGATTGACGGAGCTCGTTATCCCCCGCGACGATCCTTGAGAAAGCGAAAAGCTCTTCCTCTAATTGATCTAGCGTGCCTGCAAGATTCGCTGATGAAGCTTCTGCCTCAATAGCAAGCTGTTCGACAGCATCAGCTAAATCCCCGGGCTTCGACCACTTCATCCCAGCGAGTTCACTTACCAATGACAAGACTGTGGCAGCGCTCTTGCTGAAGAGGTCAGTAGCTAACTTGCTCTTGTCCTTCGCCTCACGTGAACCATCAGTTAGCGCTCGGCGAAGTGGAGCTGAAGAATCGAGAGCAGAAAGAACAGTAAAGAGCTCAGCAGCAAACTTAGCTGCATCGCCCTCCGACTTACCTTTCAATGCGCCATCTAGAAGCGCGCGAGCAGCAGCAAGTGCTTGCCGGCTCGTGCCGCCTAGATCAGCTTTTGCTCTTGTCATCCAACTCTGTCCTTTTACTCTCTTACTTCTGCTTCTCGAGATCGGCTAAGAAACGGTCAACGATTCTTGATTGTCGAACCTGGTCATCAAGGGCTTCCCCGACAATCTTCGATGCCAATTCAGTAGCTAAAGCGCCGACTTCATTGCGAAGCGAGTTGATCGCTTGCTGGCGCTCGGCCTCGATCGAGGCATGTGCTGATGCAGTGATTCGAGCCGCTTCTTCTTGAGCCTTAGCTCTCATCTCTTCGATGATCGCCGCTCCTTGAACGCGCGCCTCTTCGCGGATCTGTTGTGCTTCGCCGCGAGCATCAGCAAGTTGTGACTTGTACTCATTTAGAGCCAGCTCGGCTTCGCGCTGCGCCTTTTCTGCTCGCTCCATTCCGCCTTGGATCGCATCGGTTCGCTCCGCGAATGCTTTTTCAAAACGCGGTACGACAGCGCGACGTAAGACGAGATAGAGAAGAGAGAAGGCGATGAAGCCAACGATGATCTCTGAAGTGTGAGGTAGAAGAGGATTTAGTTCCTCTCCTGCCGCTAATTCAATCGAACGCATTTTCAATTACGACGATTCGATTAGAGGACGAATGCGAGAACGAGACCGAAGAGTGCAAGAGCTTCAGCAAGTGCGAAGCCCAAGAACGCGATCGGCTGTAGGACGCTGCGTGCTTCTGGTTGACGAGCAACGCCGTTGATGTAAGCGGCGAAGATCATTCCGATTGCAATTCCTGGCCCGATTGCGCCAATACCGAAACCGACCAGGTTTAGTGAGCCTTCCATGTTTCTTACCTTTCTTTCTTCTCCCGCATTCCTTGTGGAATGGGAAATCTAGTTTTTTTCTTTTCCTTAGTGCTCATCCGCCAAGGCGCCCGTTATGTAGAGAGCCGTAAGGAGGGTGAAAATGTATGCCTGTAGGCATTGGACCATGAACTCAAAGAATGTGATGAGGATGGCGACCGAGAATGCGAATGGGCTGACGAGCTTCTGGGCGACTACACCCATAAGAAGGTATTCGCCGCCGAGGATGAATACGAGCAAGAGCATATGTCCAACGAACATATTGGCGAAGAGACGCAGGCTCAGTGTTAGCGGACGAACGATCAAGTAGGTCGCAAGTTCGAGTGGCGTGATCAAAATATAAGAAAGCTTGGGGACGCCCGGCATAAACATGATTCCCTTGAAGTACGAGAAGAAGCCGTGTTTACGGATACCGACGTAATGGAATACGAAGAAGGTTAGGGCGGCTAGAACATAAGGGAATGAGACGCGCGACATCGTCGGGAATTGCAAGAGTGGGACGATTCCAAAGACATTGTTGACGAGAATGAATGTGAATAAGGTGAAGAGATAAGGAACGAAGCGCATGAACTCATGCCCGATTACATCTCTCCCGAGATCGTTACGGACAAATGAGTAGACCGTCTCTCCTGCGAATTGGAGCTTTGATGGAACTACCGCTGCTTTGCGAGATGCTAAATAGAAGAAGACTCCAATTAGAACAACTGAGAGAAAAGCCAGAAGAATCGGTTTGGTTGCGAATTCATTTCCTTCAATAAATGGAGGGAGGTTGAAGTCGCCGGCGTCGGGAGCGTTAAAACCCCCATCCGGAGCCTTAGCGGCAGCAACAAAGCGCAAAACAACTCCTAAATTCGTGAAGCATTTTGTTTATTGCAGGGAAGACGGCGCAACCCTATTGGTTTGTGGGAATAGGTGAAAATCGAAAGAGGGGTAAAGGGGGGCTTTAGGAGTGACCTAGGTCAATACCGAAGGGGCCTGGGGCGATATAGCTAGTTACGGCCGAAGCGGAGCCAGATTAGGTACAGGGCCGAACCCATCCCGAGCAGGAGTCCGCCTAAAAGGAAGAACCGCGTCTCGAGCCATCTATCGAGGGCATACCCGATACCACCCCAGATAAGTAGGCCGGAGAGCATGTAGCCAAAGATGGTCCAAAAAGCGCTCTCATCATTTCGGGGACGATTCTCAGGATTGCTCATCGCCTACTCCTCCCTCTGATCATCAGGGCTCTTCTTCGGAAGAGTCTCCGGAAGGCTCAAGGTTAGCCGCAGCCGGAGGAAGGCGCGAACCTCCCCCGCGAGCCAAGCGAATGCGATTGCTATTGCGCTCAATCCGAAGGCCTGACGATTGACCTGATCTGGTTCAGTTAACCGTGTGACCGCGAGGAGAAAGACGGTCATGAGAAGTAACTTTGTGAAATAAGAGAACATAGCAAGCGCCATAGTCATCATCGGATTGGCATCTTTAGTGAAGTGTGCGATCAATAGCGAGACGGAGAAGAAGATCGCCACGGTAAATGAAGAAAGCAGCGCTCCTATCAATCCGCTTGCACCTTCAACTAGCCAAGCGATGACGCTCGCTACGAGAGTAACTGCAAGCGCAGGAAACATGGCGCCACGCCAAAGCTCTCGGTTTGAGTTCATCTCAATGGCTCCTCACTCGCTTCCGCTTAGTGATAGAAAATGCGATAAGAAAGAGTACCGGTCCGGCAGAGAACGCTAACCAGACTGGCACAAAGGCAGATAGCATCGCTGGAATCGCCAACATGGCTGTTGCAAAATAAAGAATCACTGCAGTCC
>CAZFQY010000019.1:15581-18480 GCA_964521265.1 uncultured Clavibacter sp. | reverse complement strand
TTTACTGACTTTCGCCCTGTTGGGACATGATCGTCAGAGCGGCGGTCCGCGCAAGGAATGAAACTCGTTCCACAACAGTCCTTCGCATCATCGATGCGGCGACTAAGCGCGGACCGTCATGTATTTCGCAAGCAAATGTAAGTACGTTATCTTCATAAGCAATACAAGTCGCTGCTCCTTGTACCTCAGAACCAATTCCAACCGGTTGATGGATCTCGATATCGATATCGGTAAGCACCGTCGATTCGCCATTATCAAGGAACTCTGCAAGCGCTGAATTACAAGCGCTCTCCATCAGAACCAAGAGGAAACTATTGGAGAGAATCGGCATGTCACCTGATCCGTGAGCAAGCGCCGTATCACCAGGGCGGACGCTCATCTGGGAAATCCCGACAGCGCCAATTAGTGAATCGCTTCTCATGGCGGTAAATCTAGGGGTTCAAGTAGCCAAACTCCGGTATCTTTTGCGTCAATGAGTTCCAATCTCTCAACTTCCAATAACTTACGTAGCTGGTACCCAATACTCGCTGCGGTCTTCTGCTCATTGCTCTTGATCTCAAATATCGGAGCGACCAAGTTCATTGATTTTGGTCCAATAAAGACTGATGGGGGCGCATTCCTCTTCCCCCTCACGTACATTCTCGGTGATGTCCTAACAGAGGTTTACGGATTCAAAGCCGCTAGACGAATCATCTACACCGGATTCGGAATCGGGATCCTGGCAGGTCTAACTTTCTGGTTGGTTCAAATATCCCCTGCTGCGGACGGTTGGGAGAATCAGGCTGCGTTCGAGTCAATCCTTGGCTTCGTTCCTCAAATCGTCGCCGCGAGCGTAATCGCATTCTTACTGGGCCAGCTTTCAAATGCCTGGACTCTTACTTGGATCAAAGAGAAGACAGCTGGAAAGAGATATGCGAACAAGCTCTGGACGCGTCTCATCGGATCCACGGTTGTCGGTGAATTTGTTGACACCTTGGTATTTACCTTGATCGCATCACTTGGAAGATTGAATTTCGAAGAATTCTTGAATTATCTAGCCACCGGTTATCTATATAAGACGCTATTTGAGGTAATCCTTTTACCAATCACATATCGAGTGATTGCCACCGTGAAGCGTCATGAGAATCAGATAGCTTCAGGCAGTTAATTTAAGCAAACGGGAAATCTCTACGAATCTCGTGTGAAGTCTCAATCTCAATCTGAGTTTCTCCATCGATAGTTATCTCAGTACGTCGGTACTGCGTGATGATCTCAGTCTGAGTAAAACCAGCTAATTGTTGGAGTTGAAGCAGATGAAGTTGGTGCGCAACCCGTTCTTGCAAGGTAATCGGCGCAGTTTCACAGCAGGACCTCGTCAACAGCGCACGGACTACCTCGATAGCGCGACGCTCGAATTCGAGTTGAGAGCGACAAGCAGCGCAATCTTGAAGATGGAAGGCGATCTCGTTGAATACTGCGGAGTCTTCGATTTGGTTATCGATGAAGGGAACTAGCCACTCTTGGCATGCATCACAGGAAATCGGAGTCATGGCTTACCCCCCTTCACATATCCAAGCTCGCGGGCATACTCGGTTAACTTCTCCCGGAGCTGTTTTCTTCCCCGATGCAGTCGCGACATTACGGTTCCCGCAGGGACGCCGACTATTTCAGCGATCTCCTTATATGAGAAGCCCTCGACATCTGCGAGATAGACCGCAATGCGGAACTCCTCGGGAATCTCATGGAGGGCCCGTTTGATATCGCTATCAGGAAGATTCTCAAGGGCGACCTCTTCAGCAGATTTACCCTGGTCGCTCGTGTGTGAAGCCGCGTCAGCAATCTGCCAGTCTTCAATTTCGCTATTTGCAGTTTGCGGTCGTCGTTGGTCTTTGCGGTAAGTATTGATGAAGGTCGTGGTCAATACTCGATAGAGCCAAGCCTTGAGATTTGTTCCTGGTTCGAATTGGTGGAAAGAGGTGTATGCCTTCGTATAAGTATCTTGTACTAGATCTTGAGCATCATCAGGATTGCGGGTGTAGCGCAATGCAGCAGCATAAAGTTGATTCATATATTGAAGCGCATCTCGCTCAAATCTCTTGGTGCGCTCGGCGGCTGACTCTTTCTCGCGATCAACGCGAACTAATTCACCACCAGATTTGGGATCACTCGCCTCAAGCTCAAGAAGGTGTGCAGCGTCATCCACCGGAAGATTCTCCGGTTTCTTATCTGCCGCCTTCTTAGAGACCAATTGACTCAAGCCACCCTTCTTTATTCGATTCTCTTCTTTGAATCACGCGCATCTTGGAGAAGATTATCGCTAGAAGAGTGTCTCTGGCTCCCCGAGCTCTACTGGCTCTATCAACTCCGCTCCATTGTTCTTTATCGAGTTGACCAAAGGTCGAACGGGCCAGAATCTCAAACCTTCATCGGGATTCTTGACCTCCATTAGTGAGCGAAGGTATTCAACATCTCTCGTTTCCGGTTCAAGCCAAGCATCCCAGCGATCTCTAGGTAGGAATACCGGCATTCGATCATGCACCTTAGCCAACTCTCCGACAGCGGGCCTGGTGATTATTGCAGCGCTCTTTCTAATTACACCTTCTGGCGATGTCCAGCTCTCGTATATCCCAGTGAAGGCCAAGAGATGTGAGTCTTCGCGAGAAATGTAGATTGGTTGTTTGGTCTTATATTTCCCAAGTTCAGTGGCCCACTCGTAATAGCCAGATGCCGGGACTAAGCAGCGACTTCGAACAAATGCTCTCTTAAAAGTTGGCTTCTCGTGGACTGATTCAAAACGCGCATTAATCGCCATGGATTGGGAGCGCAACGCTTCTTCTCCATTTTTGCTCCACGGAGCAATCAATCCCCAACTCACCACATCAATGCTTCGGTTTGCTTCTGAGTTGATTGAATCTGACTT
>CAZFQY010000019.1:4829-15481 GCA_964521265.1 uncultured Clavibacter sp. | reverse complement strand
AATGCTGGAACCGTCATGAGATTCATGCTTCCCGTTGCGGCGCTTGCTAAAGGGATAATCAACTTTGATGGCGATGCGCGTTCTCATGAACGCCCAGTTGGACCTTTAGTGAAGGCTCTTGAAGACCTCGGCGTGACTATCGACCATAAGAATCGTTACTCACTGCCACTACTGATAAATGGCGCAGGATCGATCAACGGAGGTGAGGTAGAGGTTGATGCGAGTAAGTCGAGCCAATTCCTCTCTGCATTGCTTCTTGCTGCTCCAAGAATGCGCGATGGTCTGATCGTAAGAAATATCGGTGAGACTCTGCCATCACTTCCCCATATTGAGATGACGCTTGCAATGCTCAAGGAGTTCGGTGCAGATGTAACAGTCGGTGATCATTGGAAGGTTGCTCCCGGAGCGCTTAAAGGACAAGAACTAGTAATTGAGCCGGACCTATCCAACGCTGCGCCATTTATGGCTGCTCCAATAATCTGCGGCGGTGAGGTGATCATCCGCGATTGGCCACGTTCTACAACCCAGCCAGGAGATCGACTTCGAGAGATCTTCACAGAGATGGGTGGAAAGATTGAGTTCGTTGATGGCGGATTGAAGATTTCTGGAACCGGAAAGATAAATGGAATTGATATAGATCTACGTGATGAGGGCGAGTTGACGCCATCTATCGCAGCACTTGCTGCTCTAGCCGATTCGCCATCGCATCTAAGAGGGATTGGGCACCTGCGACTTCACGAAACCGATCGATTAACAGCACTTGCTACGGAGATTAACGCTCTAATTGGAGCAGCTGGCGGTGAGGTAATCGAGGAGAGAGATGCATTGATCATCCGTCCTGCGAAGACCGCGCCGACAAGCGTCACTAAGCACTTGTTTCGCACCTATGACGATCATCGTCTAGCTACAGCGGGCGCGATTCTAGGATTGGCGATTGAGGGAGTTGTCGTTGAGAACATCGAGACAACTAGGAAGACGCTCCCTGACTTCCCAGGACTTTGGAGTTCAATCCTTGATTAAGCGCGGTGTGAGCATTGAGTAAGCGCGGTATTGGTCGCTACGACGAGAGCGATGCGCGAGTAAGAGCTCCGCGCTCTAAACCTCGCAGGAGTAAGGATCGTCCCGATTATTCAGATGCACCTATTGCTTTTGTCACCACAGTTGATAGAGGCCGCATCACCTGTCTGACCCCTGACAACGTCACAGTAACAGCGATGAAGGCTCGCGAGTTAGGCAAGAACTCGGTAGTCGTTGGAGATTTAATCAGACTTGATGGAGATGCATCTGGTGCGGAAGGAACCTTAGCTCGCGCAGTTGAGGTTATGCCTCGTAAGAATCTTCTCTCACGAACTGTCGATGATGTTGGGGCTTTTGAGAAATCTGTGGCGGCAAATGTCGATCAACTCGTGATTGTTGTAGCTGCTGCTGATCCAACGCCACGCCATGGATTTGTAGATCGCTGCTTAGTTGTTGCTTTTGATCAAGGAATCGAACCGATTCTCGTTGTGACTAAATCAGACCTCGCTAATCCAAGTGAATTCCTTGCAGCTTACGAGTCTCTAGATATCTCGACTTTTGTGCTCTCTGTTAAAGCCGGAGACGAAGAGGTGCTTGGATCTTTGCGAGCGAAGCTTTTGGGGAAGAAGTCCGTGTTAATTGGACACTCCGGAGTCGGAAAGTCGACGCTCTTCAATGCCTTGCTTCAAAATCAATCGCGAGCTACTGGAGATGTAAATCTAGCGACCGGAAAAGGAAGACACACTTCATCAAGTGCATATGCGTTAGAGCTTCCAGGCGGGGGCTGGATCTTTGATACCCCAGGTGTTCGCTCATTTGGCTTAGAACATGTGGATCAATCGCGAGTAGTTGGCGCCTTCGAAGAGCTTGCAGAAGTAATAATCGATTGTCCGAAGCTCTGCTCGCATAACGAGGCCGGCTGTGCTCTCAATAACATCCCAAGCGGAAGTAAAGCTATAAAGCGAGTTGAGGGGCTACGTCGAATCCTCGCTTCAACATCGCAACCTATAACCTAGAGCCTATGCGCACTTACCCCGGCGACTTAAACGGAGATGTAGAGCTCCTTAAGCGCCTCTCTGATGAGAGCGATGCCATTTCGCTAGATCGTTACAGCGCACAAGATCTTGAGATTGAAACTAAACCTGATGCGACTCCAGTCACTGATGCAGATAGAGCAGTGGAGCGAAAGATCCGTGAAATTCTCGCAGTAGAGCGTGGAGGCGATCTGATAGTCGGTGAGGAATATGGACGCCCAGAATCTATCGCTGCGAATTCTCGTTATTGGGTGATTGATCCGATCGATGGCACGAAGAATTTCTTACGTGGCGTTCCTATTTGGGCAACTCTCATCGGATTAGTTCATCGCGATGAGAATGGCACCGATCGAGTCATCGCAGGAATAGTGAGCGCGCCTGCTCTCTTTCGAAGATGGTATGCCGCAACCGGTTTCGGCGCATACACCGAAGTAAATGGTGGGATTGCTACCCAGATCTTCGCTTCTAAAGTCTCTAATCTCTCGGATGCATCGCTCTCCTTCTCTGATTTAGCAGGTTGGGGCGATCGCAAGAATTCATACTTGAATTTCTTGGAGAAAGTCTGGCGGGTTCGTGGAATCGGAGACTTCTGGTCACACATGTTGGTCGCAGAAGGAGCTGTTGATATCGCTGCTGAACCATCTCTGGCACTCTGGGATATGGTGCCGCTGGCCGTCATAGTTGAAGAAGCAGGTGGGATCTTCTCCGATCTAGAGGGAAATGTGGGTCCATTTGGAAAGAGCGGTATCTCTGCAAACCGCGCCCTACATAGCCAATTTCTCGAATCCATAAATTCTTCCGGAAGTAGCAATAATGCAGGTGTTAGATCATGAGCTCGATAGAACAGATTGATCTTGATATCGCAGGTATGACCTGCTCATCGTGTGTGGCAACTGTGGAACGCTCATTAAACAAAGTCCCTGGCGCAAAAGCCACAGTTAATTTGGCTACTGAAACTGCGCACATACTCGTCCCCCAAGGCACACCCACCAAAACTCTGATCGATGCAGTCAAAGCCGCTGGCTATAGCGCAAAGTTAAGGACTGATGAGAGTGAGAGTTTCTCCAATACAAGAAGGTTGGGCTTGCGGGTATTCATTTCGCTACTTCTCACAATTCCAGTGATCATCCTTTCGATGTGGCATTCACTTCACTTTAGAGTCGATGATTACATACTTGGCATATTGGCAGATCTTGGAATTCCTGCCCCGCTCTATTCGCCTACTGGTTGGTTGGTAATTGGACTAAGCGCGCCGGTAGTCCTTCTTCTCGCTTGGCCAATTCATCGGGCAGCTATTCGCAATCTTCTACATCCAACGATGGATAACTTGATCTCACTCGGCTCATTGACCGCATTCATCTGGTCAATTTATGCGAATTCAACGGGTGCAGGAGATATCTATGCAGAGGTTGCCGCATCGGTTGTCACATTCATCATCTTTGGTCGATACCTTGAATCAATTGCTAAGCATCGCGCTGGCTCAGCTCTCTCGCATCTACTATCTTTAAATCCAAAAGAGGTCATAATCCTCCGTGGCGGTGAAGAGGTTGTATCCCCAATCGAGAATTTAGCCATTGGTGACCGCTGCATCGTTAGAGCTGGCGAGCGATTCCCTACCGATGGAGTCGTAGTAGAAGGCATAGGCACCGTTGATAACTCACTTCTAACCGGAGAATCCCTACCCGTTGAAGTGAAACCAGGCTCAGAAGTGATCGCTGGAGCGATTAATCAGAGCAGTCGACTAATAATCGAAGCGAAGCGAGTTGGTTCAGATACTGAGTTATCACGAATCACAAAGATGGTTCTCGCCGCCCAGGCAGAGAAGGCGCCGATTCAGCGCATCGCAGATCGCATTAGTGGAGTATTCGTCCCGATTGTTGTCCTAATCGCAATTGCAACTCTTGGAACCTGGTTAGCGCTTGGAAATGAATTAGCGCCATCGATTGCAGCCGCGGTCGCTGTCCTAGTAATTGCCTGCCCATGCGCGCTGGGGTTGGCCACTCCAGTAGCTCTCATGGTGGCCTCTGGGCGTGGTGCCAACCGGGGAATCATCTTGAGAAAAGTCGCAGTTCTTGAGATTGCACCGAAGATAGACACAGTCGTGCTTGATAAGACAGGAACGCTGACAACTGGATCTATGAAGGTCCAGCGTGAGGTTCTTGTAGAAAGCACAAAGTTACCGATCACCAATCAAGAGATTCTGATGGCGATCCATGGAATAGAACGTGAGAGTAATCATCCCGTCGCTCAAGCAATCACTAAGAGTCTTCTAGAGCGCGGGGTCGCGCGTAAATCAATCACTGAATACACAGAATCAGCAGGCATGGGAGCAGCTGCACGAGTGAGTTTCGATTCCGGGACTCTCCCGGTACTTGTTGGTTCACCTGAAGCAATCCGGAGAGCAACTTTGAGCTTCCCTAATGAAATTGAAAGTGCAATAAGTGCAGCTCGACTTCATGGAAACTCAATCTCGGTTGTATCAATAGATGGAATTGCAGTTGCTGCGTATGAAGTCGGAGACACCTTGCGGGAAGATAGTGCGAGAGCGATCAAAGAGTTCCAGAACCGCGGTATCGAGACTTGGTTATTGACCGGCGATAACGAAGCGGCTGCCCATCAGATTGCCATTGAAGTAGGTATTCCTACGAAGAATGTGATCGCTAGCGCAACGCCTGAACGGAAGATAACCAAGATTGAAGAGCTCAAAGCTAAGGGCGGAAAAGTCTTGATGATTGGCGATGGCATCAATGATGCAGCAGCGTTATCGGCGGCTAATTTAAGTATGGCAATGGGCACCGGAACCGATACCGCCGTGGCTTCGGCCGATATCACATTGATGAGATCTTCGCTATTGACTGCGATTGAGTCGATCGCCCTTGCTAAGAAAACCCTGAGAATCATCCGCTCAAATTTAGGATGGGCATTTATATATAACGTAATCGGTATACCAATTGCTGCAGTTGGCGCGCTAAGCCCAATGTATGCCGGAGCCGCCATGGCCTTTTCAAGTCTTTTCGTGGTTCTAAATTCGCTTCGCTTGAATCGCACCACTACGCTTCCGGCGTGAATATATCGACATCAATCTGGCTATTAACAGTCGCTTTTATCCTAGGACTTCTGCTTTTTGATCTTCTAACGTCAACAAGAAAACCGCATGATGTCTCCTTCAAGGAGGCGACTTTCTGGTCGGTCTTCTACATAGCAGTAGCAATCGGATTCGGTGTCTGGGTCTGGTCTGACTACGGCGCCCAATTCGGTAAGGAGTACTTCGCCGCATACATCGTTGAGAAATCCCTATCGATGGATAATCTCTTCGTATTTATCATCATCCTGGCTAACTTTGCAGTACCAACGATCTACCATCAGCGAGTATTGATGGTGGGAATCATCCTGGCGCTCATCATGCGGGCTATCTTCATCGCAATCGGCGCAGCCGCACTCGAAGCCTTTGCGTTTACCTTCGTTATCTTCGGTGCAATACTTCTTTGGACCGGTATCAAACTGATGCAACACTGGGACGAGGATCCGGATCTACGCGACAATCCGATTGTTAATTTTGCCCAGAAACGATTCGCTTTCACCGATAAGTATCACGGTACCAAGCTCTTCATTAAGGAGAACGGTAAGCGCTACGCAACTCCTTTACTTCTCGTCATGATTGCAATCGGGGCCACCGACCTACTATTCGCTCTAGATTCGATTCCAGCTACCTTTGGAGTAACACAAGAGCCTTATCTCGTATTCGCAGCTAATGCCTTCGCTCTGCTAGGTCTACGAGCCTTATATTTCTTGATGAAGAACCTCGTGCAGAAGTTGATCTACTTCTCACTCGGTCTCTCTTTCATCTTGGTGTTCATCGGAGTTAAGCTCATAATGCTCTGGATCTACCAGGAGTTTGGCTCAGTGCCAAAGATCTCAACTAACTTCTCTCTAGTCGTCATAGGCTCAATCCTCTTGGTTTCAACTGTGGCGAGCCTAATAAAGGCTAAATTGGATCCGTCGGCTGTTGGCCATGCGGGAAGAATCTCAGATGCGAAAAAGCAGGATGAATAGCGTTCTTTATACATCCAGAGATCAAGAACTAAAAAAGCGCCCGAGAAATCGGGCGCTTTTTCTTTAGTAGCGGGGGCAGGATTTGAACCTACGACCTCTGGGTTATGAGCCCAGCGAGCTACCGAGCTGCTCCACCCCGCGTCGGTGCCCCTAACTTTAGGGGCAAGTAAGCAAACTCCAAAATCCTCACAGTATTTCTACTGCAAGCGACTCTGAAGTGCTAGCGATTCTGTGCCGCGACCGCTGCTTCGATTGCTGCCTTTAGACGATCTTGCGCTTGGCCATACGCTGCGAAGTCACCGCGTGAGAGCGCTGCTTGAGCATCAGCTAGTGCACGTTGCGCACTCGCAAGTGCTTGTGCGAGATCTTCTTGTGCTGGCGTTTGATTTCCAGATCCACCCGTCGAAGGACGCGATGGCGCCGCAGTTCCGCTGTCTCCACCGAATACCTGATTCAACGCCCCACTTAGAGTGTCATCAAATCCGATCTTCTCACCAAATGCGACCAAGACTTTTTGTAGCAATGGATATGCAGCAGCATTTGCGGTTGCGCGTACATAGACGGGCTGGACATATAGAAGTCCGCCACCAACCGGTAGCGTCAACAAGTTTCCAAGGACCACATCAGATCCACCTTGACGCAATAGCGATAGCGAGAGCGCCACGGTCGGATTCGCTTCGAAGTTAGAAGCTACCTGTGATGGGCCTGCGATATTCGTCGAGCGCTGTAATTGCAGCACGGTGAACTTTCCATAGTTCTCACCTGGGTCAGAGTTCACGACTGCGAAGGCAGTTAGATTCTCTCGACCACCTCTCGGAACGAATGGAGTCGTGAGAGAGAAGGAAGCCTCTTTCTCACCTGGCAATCGCAAGGTGTAGTAATAAGGAGGTTGCGCTCCAGCGTTTGCACCAAGCGTTGAAGGATCGCGAGGTACGCGCCAGAAGTCCTGACCACCGTAGAAAGCGTTTGCATTCTTTACGTGATAGAGCGCTAGAACATCGCGTTGTACACGGAAGATATCTTCCGGATATCTAACATGCGAGATTAAAGCATCGCTCATCTCAGACTTCGGCTTAACAACTCCCGGGAATGCCTTCATCCAGGTTTGTAGGACCGGGTCCTTCTCGTCCCATGCATAGAGCGTGACTGTGCCGTCATACGCATCGACTGTCGCCTTCACCGAGTTACGGATGTAGTTGATCGTTGAATTAGGAACTGCAGTCAACGGATTGTTGTTGATATTGAGCGCGTCAGTTGTCGCACCAGAGATATCTACGACACGCGAGTATGGGTAGCCAGAGCTAGTTGTATAACCATCGATCATCCAAACGATTCGGTTATCGACGATCGCAGGATATGGATCGCCGTCGATCTTCAGCCATGGAGCTACCTTCGCAACGCGCTCTCTTGGAACACGATTGAAGATGATGCGGGAATCGGCATTGATTAGATCTGTTAAGAGAATTCGTTGCTCTTGATAATGGATTGCGAAGAGCAGCCTTGAGAAGAGTGATCCCATCGGGACGCCGCCTGCACCTGTGTAGGTGTAGAGCTTCTGGCCATTTGGAGATCCATCATCTGGGTAATCGAATTCGACTGGCTCGCCACCCTTTGGTGCGCCGACGATTGAATACTCTGGGTTGTTCTCACCGAAGTAGATACGTGGCTGGTAATCACCAAGCACACCCTTTGATGGGATATCTCCGCTTGAGAAGACCGGCTTTCCATCAACATCTTGAGCATTTCCAAAAGCTCCTACAAATCCAAAGCCATGGGTATAGACAAGGTGATCATTAATCCAGTTTCGATTCGGATTACCTTCGATATTCAACTCACGAACCGCAACGACCATGTCACGGGTCTGGCCATCGATCTCATAGCGATCGATATCGAGTGACTCATTGAATGCGTAGTAAGGGCGAATCTGTTGTAGCTGACGGAAGGTCGAGGAGAGGACATTCGGATCCATTAATCGGATATTCGCGATAGTCGATTGATCATCAGCTAGCTGACCAGCGCTTGTGTCCAAAGTTGCTTGGTAATCACGGATTTCAACTTGATCCAATCCATATGCAACGCGAGTAGCTTCGATGTTGCGCTGGATGAATGGGGCTTCTTTTGCAGATTCTGTTGGCTTTACTTGGAACTGTTGGATCAGAGCTGGATAAACGCCTGCAACCAAGAATGAAGAGAGACCTAGGAGTGCAGTTCCGGCGGCAGGTAGCACCCAAGAGCGACGGAAGATATTTGCGAAGAAGAGGAGTGAACAGATGACCGCAATACCGGCAAGGATTGATTTGGCAGGAAGCACCGCATTTACATCGGTATAGGTGAGACCAGTGATGATTCCTTCATCTGAAGTCGCAAGAGCGAAGCGATCAAACCAGTACGCGACAGCTTTAAGTGCGACGATCAATCCCAAGAGAATTGAGATTTGAACGCGCGCGGTGACTGTAGTGCGGTCTTCGCGAACTTGTGGGCGGATTCCGCCATATATGTAATGAACGACGCCAGCAGCGATAGTCGCCAAGATCAGCGTTGAAATTCCCCAGCCAACTAGAGATTGCCAGAAAGGTAGGGTGAACATAAAGAATGAGACATCTCGTCCGAATTGCGGATCATTAATGCCAAATGGGGTTGCGTTTCGATAGAGCATCCAAGCTTCCCAGAAGCGCGCCCCTGCTGTTCCAGCGAAGTAGAAGATCGCTAGTGCGATACCGATTATCGCCGCACGCTTTATAGGCTCAATCTGTGCGCGGTAGCGCTCGAGATTATCCGCTTCAACAGTGAGCGGAACATAAATTGGTCGACGCTTATAAGCGACGATGATGTTGGTGACGATAATCAGAGAAGTTAGAAGACCGAATATCAAAAAGAGGGCTGCACGAGTTGTGAGCAACTTGGTCCAAACATCGCTGTACTCAACAGAACGGAACCAGAGATAGTCGACGTAGAAACCGCTCAGGGACACGAGGATGACTGCAATCGCGGTGAGGATGATGACGGTCAGCGGAAGTGCGCCGATCTTTCTTCGCTCACCAGGATTTCGTCTTGGGAAGTTCAAATTACGGAAGGGATTATCTGGATTATCGCCGAATGCCATGGGGCGAGGTTATCTAAGAGTTAGCAGGTAGGAAATCTGAAGTCATCCGGTGCCCGCAGCGCGGCGATCGCCTCGCTTAACGTTGAGACAGGGATTACTTTTAAACCCTCTGGGATGTGCTTTATATCGGGGCAGTTTTCTCGAGGAGCTAAAAAGATGGTTGCACCTTTCCGAGAAGCTCCAATCATCTTCTCCTCGATTCCCCCGATGGCGCCTACTTGACCATCCGGAGATATCGATCCCGTTCCTGCAATCTTGCGACCTCTAAGCAAATCCTCAGGTGTCATCTTCTCGACAACTCCAACAGCGAAGATCAATCCAGCGCTTGGTCCCCCAACGCCGCGGATATTGAAATCGATATCGACAGGGAACTTCGCAGTCGTGCCAACGAGAATTCCGATTGCTGGGCGTTCGGGATCTGCTCCAGGTTCTTGATTGGCGACCAAACGAACCCGCTCTACAGAGGTGCGGCTCTCGCCATTTATCTCGCGTTCAACTTTGATATCAATTACATCTCCGATCTTCTTATCGGAGTATGCACTCCTGATCTCTTCAATCTCATTGATGGTGTCGCCATCGACGATGAGGATTCGATCGCCTGGTTCAAGCTTTCCTTTTGCATCGGAGTAATCGCGAACTCGACTTACAAAGTAGATCTCTTCAAATTCATAGCCAAGATAGTTAAGCGCCGCTGCCGTCGCCGTAACTTTCGATCCCGCCATCTCTGCTCGAGAATCGCGCTCGATTACTTGTCCTTCAACGGCTGGCGGATAGACCACTTCTCGTGGCAAAACAACATGTGGTCCAACTGCCCAGTTATAGAGAGTTTCCGCACCAAAGACCGGTGAGCTGGGGTTCGTTACCAGAATCGAGGTTATGTATAGCTTTCCATTTGCCTTGTAGCTTTCGACATCATTTATCTCGATGAGTCTTCCAGTCACATTATCCGGAACGCCTGGTTTGAAGAACACATATGGAATTGGCGCTGCCAGCGTTGCGATAGTCAAGATGAAGAAGAAGAGCTTCGCGGGAAATGACCACCTGTAGCGAAGTGGAGAGATTGAATTGAACATCTTCCCTATTACCGGTCCTTCGATCTTTCATCGCTGGCGTCTTGATCAAAAGATTGTTGGAACTTTCTGAATCGACCGACAGATCTCTCTGTCTGGTTGTCATATCTGCTCTTCAATCGTGTGACCCAATAGGCGTAACCAAGTCCACCTACCAATGCGGTGATCGGAATAATCCACCATACGAGCGCTGAGACCGGCGCCTGTGCTTCCGCTCCCTGGATCAAAAGCGTGAGCCCAATGAGCGGACTCCCAAGAAGACTCCCAAGAAGACTGCCAAGAAGACTAAGCATGTCCTAAGCCTAGGTCAGCGGCAGGCATTGCGCTTCACGGGAAGAATTTCGCTATCTTCGTGGTTTGACCTGGCAAGACTCA
>CAZFQY010000019.1:2614-4729 GCA_964521265.1 uncultured Clavibacter sp. | reverse complement strand
ATGCAGATTCCGCAATCACTCTTGGCAACAATCATGGGAACATTCATGAGCTCGCTCATCAGCACCCAACTCGGACAGACGATAGGAAATCTTTCAACAACCGTTACTGGATCAAACGATGTCGCTCTTCCGCTAGCGAAAGAGATTCGTCCAGCTTTGATCCCCCAGAATGTTCAGAATTGGGGATCCGGCCTTGGCATCGATGAGAATGAGGTACGGATCTATCTTGCGCTTAGAGAGTTAGCAGCAGCACGGTTATTCGTGAGTGCTCCTTGGTTACGTGATTACATCAAGAACGCAATCGCTTCTTACGGAAAAGGAATCCGTGTGGATATCACAGCGATTACAGAGCAGGCGCAAGAGGCAATGAGCTCGGGTGATCTCGACCCAGCAAATCCTGATTCATTAACGCTCGCACTATCCGGTGGAATGTTCACACCTGAAGAGACTCCTGCTCAGAAAGCCGCGCTAGAAAATCTTGAGACAGTCCTTGCGCTAATCGATGGATGGATAGATGCAGTCGTGACTATGGCAGCAGCAAATCGCCTTCCCTCGCTCATTCAACTTCGCGAGACACAACAACGTAGACGCGCAACAAAGTCTCCTACGCAGGAACTCTTCGCAACCCTGGTTGGGTTGGAGGTTTCTCCTCGTCGCACACGAGAAGCGATCGCATTCTGGGAGAAAATCGTCGAATTGAAGGACATCAAGAGTCGCGATGAGATTTGGGACGAGTCATTCCTTCTCCCACGAGGAGATCAGCTGCAAGATGCTGAAGGTTTTCTGAAGAGTCGGACTGTTCCCGATGATCTATCTGGGTTGCTCTAGAGCTCTCTTCGAAGAGCGCTACTAGCTAGCTCAGAAGTAGGCCTCAAAAATAAGCGAAGTCCCCGGGCGCACAATTCGGTATCTGCCTTCCCCTTGCAGATACTGAACGGTTATCCGAGGACTTCGTGCGCGCAAAGTACGACATCTTCGAGCATGAAGGCAACTCCCCACCCGTCGCAATACCTCATTGATTTCCCGCTGCTAATTCGTTCCCCGCTCCGAATTGGTTTGCCGCTCCTTCCCTAACTTTGATTCCTCCCTGAGTTAGGCTCTACGAGGCGCGAAATTTGAAGCTCAAAGTCTTCGCACTGATTTCCTGAAGGTGAACCTGAAGGTGAGGTGGTTGTGTGGATAACTTCATTCAAGATGAGATCTTCGAGGCTAACCTCCCGGCCGTGCGCGCCCAAGCCTCAAAATCAACGAGTGAAGTGCGCATACCCCCGACAGAAATCGCAGGTGGGGCCGAGGTGCGAGTTATCAAGAGTTCGAGGCGCCGTAGGTCAATAAGCGCCTATCGAGAGCATGGTGCGATCGTCATTCAAGTCCCAGCTCGGCTATCAAATTCAAAGATTCAAGAGGTCATACCAGAGATGGTTGAGAAGATTCTCTTGAGGGAAGCACGAGAGAAGATGAGCGATGAGGCGCTCTTTGATCGCGCCATCGAACTACTCTCAAAGTATCTCCCTGACTTCAAGGTTAAGCCTGTAAGCGTTCTCTGGCGGAGCATGAATGAGCGCTGGGGCTCTTGCACCACGCTCGATCGCACCATCCGAATCTCTGACCGCCTCAATGGCGCCCCAGAGTACGTCGTCGACTATTTACTTGTTCATGAGTTGATTCATCTTGAGGTGCCCGATCACGGACCAGAGTTTGAACGGCTCCTTGGAAGATTTGAGCGGAGCGATCTGGCCAACGCCTACCTTGAGGGATACGAAGCCGGCACTCGCGGGTAAGCGGGCAAAAAGCAGGGCAAATCGGTCAATTGCACCTTTTTTCTCCCATTTACTCTCATCCTCAGCAAGGAAACGCCCCTCTCGAGCGTGAATTGCGAGGATTTGAGCGTGGCGCGGGGGTATGGTGAGCGTATTCGCAGGCAGAAGAACCTGTGAGGATCGGAGGAAATGATGGCTGAAACATATAAGGGTGAGGCCTACTGCGTTAAGTGCAAGGAGAAGCGTCAGTTCGAAGGAATTGTGAACGTTTCTGACTCTGGTCGTCGTATGGCGAAGGGCAAGTGCCCTGTGTGCGGCACCACGGTCAATCGCATTTTAGGCAAAGCCTAAAAAA
>CAZFQY010000019.1:0-2514 GCA_964521265.1 uncultured Clavibacter sp. | reverse complement strand
TCAAGAGAAGCCGAGTAAGCGACCAGCCCAAGTTTCAGGGCTACGCATCAACAGCCGCAGAATTCATCCAAGATTGAAATCAGGCGTTCGATTCTGGCGCAGCGACATTACCCGCCAACTTCATATCGGGACCCGCTTCTCTAATTTCCTGCTTCCAGACCAAATCGGTGAATTAGAGATTGAGAGCGCCCTAGTTGAGTTGAGTAAAGGTCAAGCTAGTAATCGACCAGAACAGCAGGTTCTCTACTCCATTCTTGAAAACTTATCTCTCATCGATGATGAATACACCGAAATCAACTATCAATACCGCAGTGAAGAGTCTCGAGACATCGCCTCATCTATTCGAAGGAGTGTTGCGCAGGAGAGCTTTCTGAGTCGAATGAGAATTGAGTCAGATGGAATCTCTCGATGTGTTGGGATTAGAGACGGTGGCGCTCGCAAGATTCTTCAACGGCGAGAGTTTGCTATCCAAATAAATGGATCGGGACGTATCGCAATCGCGCTCCTTGGCACTCTAATGGCCTCGGGATTTGATCTCTGCGAAGTAGCGGATGATGTGACTGTCAGGGCTAAAGATGTCATTGGAGGATGTATCGGTAAAAAAGATATTGGAATTTCTCTAAATCTTAAACTCGATGAATTATCTATGGATGCTTCGCTGTATCCGGAGCCACGACAGTTTTCGAAGAAACCAGATTTAATAATCTCCATTGGCTCACCTCTGCCGGAGCGGCTTGAATATTGGAATCGCCACCGAATCCCCCAGTTATTCCTTGATTTTGATAACTCTGGCGAGATTCGAATCGGGCCTTATGTAGAACCAGGAAGTGGCGCCTGCTACAACTGTTTGAATATCGCTGAAATCGAGGGAGGTAGGCCAATACTCAGCGCAGTGCGCAGCGCCTTGGGCCATGACCAGAGTAAGCCTTCGAGTGGTGAATTGGATGTAGCTGCCGCACTTGCGACTTTCGCTGCAGCAACTCTTGCCCTAGCTGTCGCAGAAATTGCGGACACCGGTAGCTCTAAATTCCATGGGAGAACAGCGCTATTTTCCACGCTCCAATTCCTTGAGCCACAAATCACATCCTGGGAGCGCAGTCCTCGCTGTAGTTGTAACTGGATCTAACGGGCACATCCCTTCAACTCGCGCCACATCTCTAACTCCAAGAGAATTCAGCCGTGGCAAATGAGATCCCGCGTAAGACAAGCACTCGCAGCGCCAAGCTTGCGAGTATTCCGTTGGCTGTTGCTGGCCGAGGCGCGCTTGGATTTGGAAAGCAACTAATCGGTCAATCACCCGAATTCGCATTTGCAGATTTACAGGAGAAGACCGCAGAGCAAGTCTTTAAAGTCTTGGGAGAGCTAAAGGGCGGAGCGATGAAGTTCGGCCAGGCGCTCTCTGTATTCGAAGCGGCCCTACCCGAAGATATCGCCAAGCCATATCGCGAGACGCTAGTTAAGTTACAAGAAGCGGCTCCACCTCTTCCTGCTCGCGTTGTCCATAAAGTTCTTGCAAAAGAATTAGGTGAGGATTGGCGAGATAACTTCTCAGAGTTTGATGACAAACCCGCCGCTTCGGCATCAATTGGCCAGGTCCATAAGGGTCGGTGGAAAGATGGTCGCCCAGTTGCGGTGAAGATTCAATACCCCGGTGCCGCCGAAGCGCTGATCTCAGATCTAAATCAAATAGAACGCTTCTCGAAAATTTTCCAACTATTCATGCCCGGACTTGAGATGAAGCCGCTTCTTGAAGAACTAAAGGCGCGGATCATCGAAGAGGTTGATTACCAATTTGAAGCAGAAGCCCAGAAAGCATGTTGGGATGCCTACGAGAATGATCCGGATATTGCTATACCTAAGGTTGTCTTTGCGACCGACAAAGTCTTGGTTAGCGAATGGCTAGAAGGCACTCCGCTCTCACGTGTAATTGCAGAAGGTACTCAAGAGGAGCGGAACAACGCTGGCATTAGGTTAGCTCGATTCCACTTCACCGCTCCGATGCGCGCCGGGTTACTTCATGCCGATCCCCATCCAGGAAACTTCCGCATCCTCGCTGATGGCCGCCTTGGCGTTCTTGATTTCGGCGCATGTAATCGTCTGCCAAATGGATTCCCAGAACCGTTCAAGAATCTTCTCCGCAATGCGCTAGAGGGTGATGCGCTAGCGCTCTATAACGGTTTCAAAGAGGATGGCTTCATACTTCCCGAGGTAGATGTGGATCCAGAGTTAGTGCTCGAGTACTTGCTACCGCTTGTAGAACCGCTCCGCACTCCCTACTTCGAATACACCCGCGAGTGGCTCCGCGAACAGAGCGTCCGCGTTGGGGACCCAAGAAATCCAACGGCAAAGATCGGTTTCCAATTAAATCTCCCAGCTGAATATGTTCTGATCCATCGAGTGACGCTTGGAACTACCGGCATCTTCTGCCAACTACGCGCCCAAGGTAATTTCCGCGATGAGGCGCTCTCTTGGTTCCCTGAAATCGCCCCATCGCATTTGAACAGATAGCACTTG
>CAZFQY010000018.1:0-18523 GCA_964521265.1 uncultured Clavibacter sp. | reverse complement strand
GCTCGCGCTGCAACTGGAAAACTCGGAATCGTAAAGATCGAGGGCGGCTATCACGGTTCATATGACCCATTGATGGTCTCGGCGAAACCAGCGATTGATAAAGCCGGTTCTCCAGATAATCCAAATTCAGTTCCACTACCTGCAACTGTTCCTGGTGAAGTTCATGTGGTTCCTTATAACGATGCCGATGCAATTGAGCGCGTCTTTAAGGCACATGCAGATTCAATCGCATGCTTAATGATGGAACCAGTACTTGAGAACATCGGAATCGTTCTTCCAGATTTGGGATACCTAGAGCGAGTCCGCGCATTGTGCGATCAATACGGAGTACTTCTTGTATTCGATGAGGTAAAGACCGGACTTACAGCTGGCCCACAAGGTGCAGCACAACGTCTTGGTGTAAAGCCAGATCTAATCTCACTTGCTAAATCAATCGGTGGCGGAATCCCAGTCGCTGCATTCGGTGGTAAGCGTGAATACATGGAGAGCGTTGTTAACGGAACCCATTCCCATCTTGGAACTTTCAACGGCCACTTCCTCGCGATGGCAGGACTTCGCGCCGTTGATCGCATCTGTACTCCAGAAGCCCTCCAAAGATCTGAAGATTTCAATCGCCAAGCCCTTACTCGTGTTAGCGAGATCATCAACGAGTACGAACTACCTGCGCACACTGTTGGATTCGGCGTAAAGGGATGTATAACTTGGTCTTCTGCCCCAGTGCGTAACTACCGCGATTACAAGGCGACCGACTTCGATCTAGCTGAGCTCTCCTTCTTCTGGTCACAGAATAGAAATGTGATGACACCACCCGGACTTGATGAGCAGTGGTTGATATCGCTAGCCCATGGACAACGTGAAGTCGACATCATCGTCGGCGACTTCCTAGATTTCGCAAAAGCACTCCGCGCCTAAGCTCGGTAGTAGTGCTCCAGGCTCCAAGCCCTCACTCCACCAGCAACTCCAGCAGTATTCGGAACAATCACAACATCATCGCCAATTCGCTCTAGATCTATCGGGCGAATCAAGCGCGCATTTCCGCCACCGATATAAAGACGATCCCATTTGAATACTGGGCGGAGTTCTTCGACTAACAGCCTAATTCTCCGTGACCAGAAGACATTTCCTAAACGACGGCGCTCTTGTTCACCAATCCAAGTGTCATAGGTGGTTCCGCGACGGACTGTTGCATGCGATAACTCAAAGTGTGGAGCGAGTTTTCCTCCATAGAAAATTGCGAAACCTAATCCGGTTCCAAGAGTTATCACTACTTCATAACCAGTTCCCGTGATTATTCCCGCTCCATGAACTTCAGCATCATTCAAGACCAAAGTTGGGATTCCTAATCGATTTGTAATCGCGCTCTGTGCATCAAAACCACTCCATAGCTCTTGTAACTCTGGATCGATACGAGTGCGTGGACCTTTTGTGGTTATGTAATGCGGCGTTGCCACAACAACACCGTTGCGAATCATTCCCGGCATCCCAACAGTCGCGCGATAGCTTGGCGGAAGACTTGTTGCTATATCGGAGATCGTTTCAACAAATCGCTCTGGTGAGAGGGGGTATGGAGTCTCGATCCGGTTTGGTTTCGAATGCATCGTTCCAGAGTCATCGAGAACGCAACTTTTGAGATATAGCCCCCCGCAATCTATTGAAAGGGTAAGGCGCTCAACCATTTCGTTATCTTAAACCCCTTACAAATGGCACTTGCCCGAGTAGGGTGTTCGAGTGGCTCTGATAGAGATTCGTAATCTCGCAAAGGCCTTCGGCGCAGTAAAGGCGGTCGATGGCGTAACCCTTGATATCGGCTCGGGAGAATTCATAACTCTTCTTGGTCCCTCTGGCTCCGGAAAAACGACAGTGCTTCGCATGATCGCTGGTTTTGAAGATCCGGATGCCGGTTCTATCTCACTTGATAGTGAGGACATCACACATCTTCCACCCTTTGATAGAGATGTAAATACTGTCTTCCAGGATTACGCGCTCTTTCCTCATATGACGATTCAAGAGAATGTCGAATACGGATTACGCACTAGGAAGGTTCCCAAAGTAGAGCGAGCAAAACAAGCTCTTGAAGCGATAGCTTCGGTGAAACTTGAACACACCGCCGATCGCCTCCCACATCAACTCTCAGGTGGCCAACGCCAACGTATAGCTCTTGCTCGAGCCCTCGTACTTAGGCCACGAGTCCTTCTACTTGATGAACCGCTCGGCGCACTTGATCGCCAACTCCGTGAAGAGATGCAAGTCGAATTGAAGAAGATCCAACGCGATGCCGGCATCACATTCATTTTCGTAACCCACGATCAAGAGGAAGCGATGCGGATGAGTGATCGCATCGTTGTTTTCAATGAGGGACGTGTCGAACAAGTCGGAACTCCGCAAGATGTCTATAACAAGCCGGCAACAAGATTCGTTGCTGGTTTCTTGGGGGCTGCAAATATCTTGAGTGGTGATGATGCGAAGAAGGTATTTGGTAAGGCGAAGACTGTGAGCATCCGACCAGAACGGATTCGTCTAGAGCCAGCAAACGCTAAGACCTCGAGTGATGAAAGCTCAGTTGTTGGAAGAGTCCAAGAGGCTTCATTCGTTGGAGCAAACATGATCTATGTGATTGAGACCGATTTCGGTTTCAAACTAAACGTAAGCAGAGCAAATACAGAATTGCCGGGGCAAGACAAGAGTTTTGCTGCTGGCGATCGGGTTCTCGTTGTCTGGCATAACAGCCAGGCGGCAGAGATTCCCGCTTAGCACTGACGCGCGTCAGTCGAAAGGAAGGTAATGAAGGGGAAGAAACTAGCGATACTCAGCGCACTTTCTGCTTCTGTCTTGATCATCAGTGGATGTTCATCAGGCAGCGAAGATAGCTCTGGCGTATCAATCGAAGTGCCTGATATCCCAATGCACCAAGCAATGGGTGAATTCGAAGGCGAACTAAATATCGTCAACTGGTCTGGCTTCGTTGAGCCAGCCTGGACCGATCAATTCACAGCAGAAACCGGTTGCAAAGTAAATCCACGTGTCGCTGGTACCAGCGATGAGATGGTCACCCTCATGCGCACCGGTCAATACGACATAGTCTCTGCATCTGGTGATGCAGCGCTACGTCTGATCGTTGGTGGCGATGTTCAGCCGCTAAACATCGACCTAATCCCGAACTTCAGCGATGACATTGCCGCTGGAATGAAGGGAAATATCTACGACACAGTTAACGGCAAGCCATACGGAGTACCCATTGGACGTGGAGCTAACTTGCTCCAGTACAACGAGGATGTAACCGGTGGCGCACCTGAGAGCTGGGATGTTGTCTGGGAGCTAAACAGCCCATATAAAGGCAAGATCACCGCTTACGATGCACCGATTTATATCGCTGATGCAGCCGTTTACTTGATGTATCACAAGCCAGAACTAAACATCAAGAATCCATATGCTCTAGATGAGACTCAGCTCGCAGCTGCGATCGATCTGTTGAAGCAACAGAATCAGGTCATTGGCGAGTACTGGTCTGATCCAGTTGCACAGATCACTTCCTTCGTTGGTGGAAACACCGTCGTTGGAACATCATGGGAAGTCTTGCGTAAGTTCGCTGGTAAAGAGAACATCAAGACCACTCTCCCTGTCGAAGGATCGACTGGTTGGTATGACTCATGGCTAGTCAGCTCAACAACAAAGAACATCAACTGCGCATATGCCTGGATGGATTACACCAGCAAGCCAGACGTTAACGGTGCAATCGCTGTTAACTTCGGTATGGCACCGGCAAACGTTGCGTACTGCGCATCAAGCCCAGAAGCTCAAGCTCACTGCGATACCTTCTTCGCAGAGGATGAAGAGTTCTTCAAGAGAATCTGGCCTTGGACAACCCCAATCGAAACCTGCCTCGATGGTCGTAAGGATGTGAAGTGCACAAGCTTCCAAGACTGGACCAACGCATGGGCAACCGTTAAAGGTTGATTAAGTGAGATGTGGGGACTGAGAGATCGGTCCCCACATTTTTAATCTAAAGATGTCGAACTTAACCGAAAAGAAGCAGACCAGACCGATCTCTTCTTACCTTCTGCGTCGTTCGAAGGTGAGATTGCTTGGTCTTCTCGCTCTGCCTATGACCTGGATTGTCGGCGTCTATATCCTCTCGCTCTTTTTACTTCTAATAACTGCTTTTTGGTATGTAGATCCCTTCTCATCATTAGTAAGGCCGGGATTCAATCTCGAGAACTTCAGAATGGTTCTGACTGTTCCGGCATATTTGGCAACATCTATTCGTACGCTCTTGATTGCGCTTGCGGTAACAGTAATTTGCATACTGCTCGCTATTCCACTTGGAATCTATATGGCGAAGATCGCCAAACCTTGGGTTAGAAATTCACTTGCGGTAGCTATCACGCTCCCGCTCTGGGCTGGTTACCTTGTAAAGATCATCGCGATGCGTCTTGTATTTACCGAAGAAGGTTTCTTTAACTGGGCGATGGCGCCTTTTGGAATAAAGGGTCCAGGCTTCTCAATTCCAATCGTCATCTTGACTCTAACTTATCTCTGGTTTCCTTACATGGCCCTTCCGGTCTACACCGCAATTCGCCAGATCCCACCTAATCTCTTCGATGCATCGAGTGATTTAGGTGGTAAAGGATTCACAACAATTTACCGCGTGGTCTTCCCGCTGATAGTCCCTGCTGTAATTGCAGGTTCAGTATTCACATTCTCATTGAGCCTAGGTGATTACCTAGCGGCTCGCTTCACCGGTGGAGCAACCCAGATGATTGGCAGCATCATCGCTCAGAACATCAACTTAAATCCACCAGTTGCTGCTGCTTATTCGATGGTCCCAATCTTCTTCGTAGTGATCTATTTGATGGTCGCTCGTCGCACGGGCTCCTTGGAGCGGATGTAGAAATGCTACGACTTTCACGACTTACCCGAGCCTTCTTGATCTCCATAGTCGGCCTAATTCTCATTTTCATGTATACGCCACTCTTTGTGCTGATACTTAACTCATTCAATGAATCCCAGATATCTGGTTGGCCGATTGAGAATTTCTCAACTAAGTGGTGGATCTTCGCCAAGGATTACGAACCGATACGCGTTGCACTCTTAAATTCTGTATTAGTGGCAACAGGTGCAATGGTAATCGCATCGATACTGGGAACCTTGGTTGCATTCGCCATGAAAGGCTTTGATTTCTTCGGTAAGAGCACAGTCAATATCTTGGTGGTTCTGCCCATTGCACTTCCCGGAATCGTCACCGGTGTTGCATTTAGCAACACCTTCTCAAACTTCCTATCGCCAGCTGGCATAAATCTCGGTTACTTCGGAATGATCGTTGCTCACGCTACTTTCTGTATTGTCATGGTCTTTAACAACGTATTTGCTCGCCTCCGCCGGATGAATCCAAGTCTGCAAGAAGCTTCAGCA
This sequence comes from uncultured Clavibacter sp., assembly GCA_964521265.1. GTDB lineage: Bacteria > Actinomycetota > Actinomycetes > Nanopelagicales > Nanopelagicaceae > MAG-120802. The sequence goes on along the minus strand of CAZFQY010000018.1, from coordinate 13,114 downwards.
GATCTCGGAGCTGGGCTGTGGCAGACCTTCCGACTCGTAACTTTCCCGCAATTTAGAACCTCATTCGCTGCCGGTGCGCTACTTGCATTCGCCTTGAGTTTCGATGAAGTAGTCGTAACGATATTCACCGCGCCACCTGGAGTAGATACCTTGCCGCTTTGGATCTTGAAAGAAGTCGGTCGACCAAACCAAGCAAGCGTCGTAAATGTCGTAGCTACTGTCGTGATTCTCTTATCGCTTATCCCGGTCTATGTCTCCCAGCGCCTAGCTCGGGCCCAGGAAGAAGAGCGCTAAATCATTATGTTTCGCTTCATCAAGCGGCTCGTAATCACACTGCTCGTTTTTTCCCTAGCGCTCTTTGGTTTCACCAAGATCATCCGCTACCCCGATCCGATTTCTGCTATCCGCCTCGGCCTTGCTCCTGCATCAAAGACGCCGACCCTGATGCCCTGGCATGAAATCGCACCATCTACTAATCCGATTGAGATCCCCAAGGGCGATGAAGAGCTCCCTGATGAAGTTCAATATCTCAAAGAGTCGATGAGCTGGAATGAGTTCCTAGACACCACATACACAAATGCCTTCTTAATAATCCGCAATGGCGTGCTTACACATGAGTGGTACCGCGAAGGTTTCACAGCCGAGCAACGGCTACCCTCCTACTCAGTCGCAAAGACGATGACTTCGATAATGATTGGACAATTAATCGAAGCTGGAAAGATCAAAGAGAGCGATTACTTCATTGATTACTTTCCTGAGTACAAGAATGGAACCGCATTCGACCGTGTAACTGTTAGATCACTCCTTGATATGCAAAGTGGTGTAGGTGTCTCTGATGACTATCCAACTGGTCCACAAGGTTGGGGGGTTGCAATCGCACAGATGTATGCGACCACTGACCTCAATTGGTTTATCGGCAACAATCGCAAGATGTTCTTCGAGCCCGGTATGAACGCTGAGTACCGAAGTGTCGACACCCAGATGTTGGGCATGATCATCAAGAAAGTGACTGGTAAACGCGTTGCGGATTACTTCAGCGAGAACGTTTGGCAGAAAGTTGGAGCTGAATTCCCTGCTACATGGAATGTAGATCGAGTTGATGGCACTGAGAAGACATTCTGTTGTTTCAATGCAGCTGCACGCGATTATGCTCGCGTCGGTATGGCGATATTAAATGGCGGATTTGCTGGCTCAACCCGAATAATTAGTAGGGATTGGCTAGAGCGGATAAAGACCCCGGTGGTGACTTTGGATCACGGTTGGGGCTACGCCGCCCAGGTCTGGCACCCATACCCCGGAACCGCTATGGCGCTTGGTTTATATGGCCAATTCATCTTCATCGATCCTGAATCTCGGACGGTTATCGTTAAATTAAGTGATAACCCACCAGGTAGCGATACTGAAGAACCGACTGCCGAAGTTCTTTACACCTTAGCTAAGGCGAAACGGTAAATCTGGTCTATCGGTGATTACCGCCGATATACCCCAATCTTCCAACTTCGGGATGTATCGCTTCTCATTTACAGTCCATACCAAGATCTCATGTTTGGCTAAACGCTTTCTTACCCAAGGAGATCTCTCTAGTAGTTCGACATCAATAGCTACTTTCTGGGTTGGGATATAGAGAAGTCTCCATCTATGAGCGATTACGTATGCGACATCATCTAGCTCTCGCTTGAATCTCAAGACGGCAAAAAGTGAGAAGGACATAGCTGTGAACTTATAGCGCTTGGCTAGATCTATAACGATTACTTCAACTCTACCGCCACTTAAGACTGGATGTTTTGTTTCAACGAGCACTTCTTTTCCATTGACTTTTGCTAGCTCAAGTAGCTCTTCCAGGGTCATTACATCTACAAGTTCGCGCAACTCAGAGAGAGTTAGGTTTGCTACTCGTTTCTTTACACCTGAAATTCTTTTAGTGTCACGATCATGGAAACAAACTGCAACGCCATCCTTGGATAGTCTTACATCGCACTCAAGACCATCAGCCCCAACCTCTATTGCGGCCTGATAGGCAGCGCGAGTTGCTTCGGGAAACTTATGGCTAAAGCCACGATGGGCATAGATCTTCATTTTGAGAATATGAAACGGAGCGCTTTACCTAGTCCTGGCCAAGGATTACTAGTTCTAACCAAGAAGGCAGCCCTATAAATCGGCGCCTTCCAGCCAAAGACCCGAGAGAAGACCTTTGCTCGCGCCGCTAGATCACCCTCAGTTCCCCACTTAGATCCAGAACTATCTTTGGGATGGATGGCTAATTTCACTGGTAGATGGACCCCTCTTAACCCAGCCCGGAGAGCATCGGCTATGAGTATGTACTCATCGCCAAGATAGTTGGCTGCACCAGCTCCAAAGTTCTCATCGAATCTAATCTTCTTCTCGCGGAGCGCATCTACTCGCACCAACATCTCGTAGGTTGCTGCCTTGGCGCAATTAGTTAACTTCAGTGGCGTAACCTCGCTGGGATATTTTTTACGTAATTCTCCAGTTTCATCAATCGCTTGAGCGAGAATGATGGCGCAATCAGGGTTTGACTTGAAGTAAGCAAGGGCAGCTTCGATTCCAGGTTCGATGAATTGCATATCATCGTCGCCGAATAACAGAAATTCACCACTCGCTCTATCTAGAGCCGCATTTCTACTCTTTGCGACGCCCTTGTTCTTTAATTCAACTAACTTTGCACTCTTCTCGGTGAATACATATGAGTTCTCATCCACATTTTGAACCAATACGAGAAGCTCTCGATCGCTTCTCTGCTCTGGATAAGTTATTCCTTTGAGGCGCGCTGGAAGGGTCGAATAAGCAATCGTTAAAGTGGGACGATCACTCATCATCTTCTTCTGGGCTCTTCGCCCCAGCCTTCGCCTTCGCATAACGCATTAGAGAGCGGGAAGTAGATGTCAAAGAACCATTTTGTAGCCGTGTTCCAAAGAAGATGATCAAGGTATTAGTCAGGCTTATGTCGCCGTTGTAACTCATAAACAGGAGTGCTCCAAGCAGGAGAGCGATTCCCAGGCCAGCAAGAAGCGATCCCAACTCTGCAGCTTTTATCCTTGTTCCATAGCGCTTTTGTGGGCGAGCGCGCTTACCGTCGCGTTCAACTTGTAGCTCCTGTTGCACCATAAGTTGTTTTGTGAATATTCGGCCAATCACAGCAAGAATCACTAGAACCAGAATGAGGTTTAGGAGAGCAAAAATAGGCTCAAGAATCAGGATAAAGGCAAGTACAGCTACTAGCTGGGTAGCTTGGGTAAGGATGTTTGAGATCTCAAAGGCCATCGCCCACTCGGGGTTCTTTGCTCCTCGCTTCCTCAACTTACGGAGAGATTTGAAGGATCTTGCGAAAGCTTTTACGCGATAGACCTTCTGGTAGTACTGACTTACTCGAGTGAGTATGAAAAAGATGGCAAGACCAACTCCAAGGAGAATAAAGCGATCACGTTCAATCTCGCCCCCTTGGACGACTATGTTGACGAAGAATTTCATTACAAGGAGCTCAGAGACAGAGATGACTGCCGCAAGCATGGCTAGGACCACCAATACATATCGAAATCTTCCACCTGGAAATAGTTCAGTGAAACCCAATTTGATTTCGCGCACGATCGAGAGCATCTACTTATCCAACTTTCTAGAGCTAAGAATTGCGACTAGATGCCCGGCGGTCACAAAAGCGGCTACTGGAAGCCCGATACGGATCAGATTTTCATTTGCGGAAAAGATGAGAATAAGAATCGACATCTCAACTGAGTGGAATAGTCGTTGCACGGCAAAGATCCTGAATGGCGCACGAGCTACTCTTATTACTAAAGATTTGGGTTCACCTATTGATTTACTATCAGCAAGTTTAGGTAGGTTTGCATAAGCGCGGGAGACATGGACTGCATCGTTGAATCCTTTGTTAAGAAGAATCAAGACTGAGATAAGGGCTCCCAGGAAGAGGATTTCATAATCTCCCTCGCCAATTCTCCAAGCGAGTGCAATCGGTAGCAAACTCTCTGTCAGATAATGACCAACGCGATCTAGAAATACGCCCTTTGGAGATTGGGTCTCACGCCAACGAGCGATTTCGCCATCACAACAATCCCAGAGCATCTGAAGCTGTGAGAGAAGAAAAGCGAGGAAAAGACCGAGAAATCCGGAGATTTGCAGGGCAAAGCTGATCGAGACACCGGTAGCAATCATCAAGTACGTGACGCCGTTTGCAGTTATCGGAGTCTTGAGTAGTAGGCGAGTCAGATATGGAGAGATTCGTCTTAGGTAAAGGTCAGCAACCCAATGTTCAGCATTCGAGCGCCCAGTAACTGAGGCTGGCTGGCAAACCGCACGCAACTCTTCGATAGTGGGTTTCGCCGGGCGTTGACTCACTTGTGGATTCTATTCTGCTTATGTCCGATAACCCATTGAATAGATGAGATGCCAAGGAAGATGATTGCGAAATACCAGGCAATCAGGGTGATATCTACGCCAGCCAAGAGCGCAATACCGATAATCAGGATACGACCACCGAGATAGAAACCGAGCGCACTTAGCCAGATGGGCTTCCTTTCATTCTGAAGCGCTCTATAGAGATTGTCGTAATGGTGGAAGATGATGCTGAACAAGATGATGAAGCTTGGGATGCCAAGAAGATCTTGTTGCACAAAGAACGCAATAAGAATGAGCGCCTCAATTAAGCGAAGTACTGAAGGTTCAATCCAACTAGCTCGCTTGGTGAAACTCTCTTTGATTCCCAACAAATCTGATTGATTGATAATCAAGGCGCTCTTTAGAGACTCTTTATCCATCTCTCTAGTTCTACGGAACCGACCGCGAAAGACGAAAATAGCTGAGATAAATGCCAAGATTGGCATGATTGTGAATGTAAAAGCGGCACCACCGATTACTGCGCTAGCGCTAATAACTAACCAACGCTCACCAATTGGGAATTGGATCATCTTGCCCAACCAATAACGGAGCCGTCCTTTTGGCTCACGCTCTGTAGGAATGATGCCATCGAATTCCGCCATGAAATCCACCGGTGTAGCGAACTTCTCCTCCGCTCGTATCTTCACGCTCTGTGCGAAGTTGTAATCAGATAGATGTCGGAAAGTCTGAATCGCCATCATCGCCATAGCCGGGATCCATAGCTCTCTTCCTTCTAGCGATGCTCCATAGGCAAGGCCAAGGAAGACGAGGTATTCCTTGACTCGATCTGTGACCGCATCCAGCCAAGCCCCTAACTTGGAGAACTTCCGGGTGTATCTCGCTAATTCACCATCAACGCAATCCACGATGATGCTCAGTTGCAACAAGAAAGCTCCGAGGAGAATCGAAAGGAAGGTACCCCTGGAGAACGAATATGCGGAATAAAGTCCGATTGCAAAAGATAGGAGCGTTACTTGGTTAGGTGTAGCGCCAACTTTCACCGCTACCCAAGTCAGAATCTTAGAGAACTTGCGGAGGAAGAAGACTGAGAAGAAGCCATCGTTGGCTCGGTTCGCCATCTTCAAACGCAAAGTGGCGATATTCATCTCAGCTATCTCTTCTTTAACCTTTTCGCGTTCAGCCAAATCATCACTTCTAGACCAAGGCGCGCTCAAAACATCTACCGCATCAACCTTGACCATTGCGCGCGTTAAGGCAACTAGAAGCAGGTCTAATGCGTTTCCACTTGCTTTGAAAGCTATTGCGTTTTCTAGAGCTGAGATGATTGCATCTCGTTGATTTTGAGAGAGACGAAGCGCTCCAACAAAATCTCGATTTCCAATTGTGACTTTATGTGATGCAGAACTGGCGCTAGCGATTCGATTCTGGCGGACTAAGGTATTTCCATTTTTTACAATCGCAACAAGCGCTGCAGAGCTGCTTCTTGGATAATCCGTCAATAGTTCAAGATGTGGATCGGTAATGACCGTCCGCTCATCTATCAATAGAACATCTCTTGTCGAATTCTTAAATGAATCGAGCAATTCTGAAAGTGAGGTCTTGGCGGTTACCGTCAGAGAATCAAGTGCGCCGCTCATTTAGAGTAGTATAAATCTATGGCCATCCAAGTCGTGATTCTTGCTGCTGGAATGGGCACTCGACTTGGAAAACCTTGGCCAAAGCCCCTTACGCCCCTCGCCGATGGGCGCTCAATTCTGCAACAACAGATCGAAAACGTTAGAAGTGTCTTCGGTGATGAAGTTCGAATATCTATCGTCGTTGGATTCAAATTAGAGATGATTCTGGAAGCTCACCCTGACGTGACTTATGTTTACAACGAGGCATACGACCAGACCAATACCTCCAAGAGCCTTCTGAAAGCGCTACGGAATTCACATGAGAGCGGTGTTCTCTGGCTAAATGGCGATGTTGTCTTCGACTCACGAGTCCTAGAGAGAGTCAATGATCGAATCCGAAACGAGAAATCTTTCGTCTGTGTGAATACCGCCGCGGTCGGTGAAGAAGAAGTGAAATACACCGTCGGCCCAGCGGGCTATATCAACGCCCTATCCAAGAAGGTCGAGAACGCCCTAGGTGAAGCCGTTGGAATCAACTTCATTTCTACCCACCACAAGAAGTCTGTAATCGAACAACTTCAAGCCTGTGCAGATAACGATTACTTTGAACGTGGCCTAGAGCTAGCAATTGATAGCTCCGGAATCGAAATCGAACCCGTTGATATTTCGGATCTATTTGCCGTCGAGGTCGATTTCCAGGCAGATCTTGATCGCGCTAATTCTCAAATCAACTAGCTATCTTCCGCCAATACATCTAGCACCAAACCTATCCCTCTAACCATCTTCTCAATCGGCATGGTTGGCATACCCGGGAACTCGCTTGCTTGGCTCTCCATTAATGGAAGATGGATGAAGCCACTCTTTATCTCTTTATCTAAACAGTGATGCTGCATCGCATAGAAGATGTGATTACAGACAAATGTCCCAGCACTTAGTGAGATCGATGCCGGTACTCCATCTTCATTCAATCGCTCAACCAACTCACCGACTGGAAGCGTGGTGAAATAAGCATCAGGGCCGCCTGCGACTATCGGTCTCTCCTTGGGTGAATTACCAGCGTTATCTGCTATTCGAGCATCATCGAGATTTATGGCAATACGTTCTGGAGTTATATGGGTTCTTCCCTCAGCCTGGCCAAGTGCAATGACCACGTTTGGTTTATGAAGATCGATTAGCGAGATCAGCTTCTGTGAAGCCTCACCAAATGTGACGGGCAATACTTCTTTTGCCACCAAATTAGGGTGGCTGATGCGCTTGATGATTTCTTGAGAAGGATTTTGGGAAGATTTGTGAAATGGCTCAAATCCAGTGAGCAGGATTCTCTGCATCTTTACCCCTTTTCCTCACAGAAACTTCTGACCTAATTATGGGCTCACTTAGAGCCCAATGTGAGCAATTTCAGAGATGTTCACAAGATGCTTCGCTCTCGTAAGACCCCGAACTAACCTACATAAAACTAAACAGAAATAAGAAAGGACGAAACAAAATGAGGAATTTCAAGCGCATCGCAGCTGTAGCAACAGCAACCGCGCTCCTCTTTTCGCCCATGTCAGTAGCCAAGGCGGAAGACGAGCCACTGAAGTCGATGCCTTTGACTGAGGTACTAAACCTAAAGACTGCATCTTTCGACAATAACTTCAATGACTTTGACGTATTCACATCGATTTGGATGGACGTTTGGGGTCAACTACCAGAATCACCAGTCCAGGCGATCTCAAATGGAAACACTGCGCTAACCGCATTTGTCCCAACTGATCGCGCATTCCAGAACGTCGTAAAGCATCTGACTGGTAAGACCTTCAAGAGCGAGGCTCGCATTGCTCGCGCTGTAATGAGCTTGGGTGCGAAGACTGTAGAGAAAGTGATTCTCTACCACGTCGTAGTTGGAGATCCGATTCTCTCTCCAGCCGCCCTCCAGGCAAATGGCGCTAAATTGAATGCGGCCGCAGGAGAGACGATTGGTGTTCGCGTAAGCGGTACAACCATCACCCTCGTTGATAAGCACAAGAAGCACACCAATGCACGTGTGATTCTTGAGGCAGTCGACATCAACAAGGGAAATAAGCAGGTTGCACATGGCATAAGCCAGGTAATGCTTCCTACTCTCTAATCGAAAACTAGTGATAGCCAAGATAAGGCCCCCACTCAATGTGGGGGCCTTATTGCTAATCTAGAAACATGGTCCGATTCCTCGTTCTCCTTCTCGCTCTCACGCTCTTAGCTATCCCCTCCTATGCTTCTGAGATAAAAGTTGCTGGTGTATCGGTGGATGTAAGTGATTTTGATGTTGAGCGGACCAAATCAGTTGGTGGAAATGATCGTGGTCCCGCATTAGCTGTATTGAAAGATGGAACTGTCCTATTAGGTGGCGGAACTCGCGGCGGTTCAATCTTCAGCTGGAAGGAATCGACCCAAGAATTGAATTTGCTTGGTGAGATGATGTCGTCACGCGAACGAATTAGGGATTCGCGCTTTGCAATTACTGATATTGCAATTCTCTCTGAGAACAAAGATGTCGCAAACCTATTGATCTCATTCCCGAGACTTTCTGCATCAAGATGCGTAGAGGTAGTCGTCTTTCGCGCTACATATGATCGCGTAACGAACTCTTTAACCAAGAATGAGAGATGGTTTAGAAGTAAGCCATGCGTTGCGATTTCTGCAGTTCAACATGCAGCAGGCCGGATGGAGGTAATCAATAACCGCTCTGCATATCTGACTGTTGGGGATCTTGGTTTTGATGACCTACCGAATCGCTCTAAACGCGGTGACTTAGGTTCGGTATTCCGTATCTCGAAGAACAATGTCACCAGAATCTCTCAAGGTCACCGTAACCAACAGGGAATTGTGCTTGTGAATGGCAAAGATCTACTTGTTTCAGAACATGGTCCTCGTGGCGGCGATGAGATAAATCTTGTTGAGCGAGGCGTTGATTATGGCTGGCCTTTTGTCACTTATGGAGCTCCGTATAGCCAAGGTGATTACGTCATTCCTGGTGAGACCGGTACTCATGAAGGTTATAGAGAGCCACTAAAACAATGGACTCCGTCTATAGCTCCAACTGAATTAGTTCAGTTGCCCAATGGAAAGTTCGGTAAATACTCCGGCGGTCTTGCGATGGGAACCTTGCGCCAAGCTTCACTAGTTTTCATGCGCTACGAGAATGGAAAGATTCTTGATAGTGAAATTGTGAACGTTGGCGCTCGAATCCGCGATCTAGAGGTTCTTCCTGATCAGCGGCTAATAGCTTCGACCGATGATGGTCGATTGATGGTCTTTAGTAGTCCGACTAACTAACGCCTACAAAAGCCGCGCCGATCACCAGACCAAGCCAAACGATATGGAAGATAGGCATGAAGCCTGAGATTTTCTCGATCGCGTTTCTCTTCTCTTCATCTTCAGTTGCTAGATACTTAACCTTTAAATTCTCTTGAATCACGCTGGAAAGAATTAAGAAGTTTCCAAACCAAGCAATCATGCAATAAGGGCAGAGCGCACCGATCACAAATGTGGTTTGTTGCGCTAACCAATGCGAGAAGAAGATCGCCAAAAGGGTCCCCACGAGCGCTAACTTCCAGAACCAACCCGGGAATTGGATATCAGCAAAGAGCGCCACCGCGACTGCGATGAAAATGGCGAAAGCAGCAAGACCGATGAGCGAGTTTGGAAAGCCGAAGACTTCAGCCTGTTTTGAGAGCATCACGCTCTTGCAGTTCAAAACCTCATTGATATTGCATGAGGGATTGAATTGGGCATCCTTCAAGATCTTGATCTTGTCGACCGTAAGTAAGAATGATGCGATGAAACCACTAACCGCCCCAAAGAGCATGAATGAGGCTGTAAAGCGACGGTCAGCGAGGAAGTTCATAGTTCCTGAATTCTACCGGGGCTGTTAAAGCGCGCTCGTTGCAAGCACTCCGCCGAAGATCTGCCAAGCGAGAGCAGACTTTGCGATGAAAGAGAGCGTTATATATGTGCGCTCGCCCACAAGATAATCTGAGAATCTCCCGATCTTCTTGTATTGCAACCACTGTACGAGAGCAAAGGAATTGAAGAAGATGAATAGCGAGAAGACCACTCCATAGACGAATCCCGGAGCCTCTCCAGTTCCACCTGGTGAGAAGAGCAACCAGAACATCGCAATCCAAGGAACGATTCCTGCGATACAACCAAACCAGAATGGAAGGAGGCTTCCCTTGCCGGGCTCCTCATATTTCTCTTGCAACCAACCAAAGAGGATCATCGCAGCATTAACTCCGGCAATCGCCATCAGCGCAACGATGTCCCAAACCGCATTGATTAGTGAAATCAGAACGATCATCAAAGTCGATGAGATTGAATACTCGACCCAACGGGCAATGTTTCGCATATTGCTCAGGTCATTTGAGTATCGCTTAAACCCTGGTCCGACAATCCAGAAATGGGCAACAGCGCTAAGCAATGAGAATAGGGCTACTCCGATAGCAATTGGAAAGTCAAAGAGAACGATGCTCTCAAACTCTGCGCCAGGAACTGGCGCACCCTTTAAGTAACTGACTGAGACTGGTAGGGCAAAATCATTTGCGAGCACGAAGATCGCTATTGCTTGGACGAAGTGAAATGCCCCAGCAATGAGGTTGTAGCGCTTAAGCCCATTCAATCTTTCAGCTGGTATCTGTAAAGGTGTCGATGCTGCCATGGTTGCCCCCTGTTATTTCCTTAATTTTATCGCTGCCACCTGCATTTAATCAGGCAATAGCAACCGAAGTCCGGGTGAATTTTCTTGAATCTTCTTTAGATTTATCTGAATTTCCTTTTTCCTCTTCTAAAAGCAACTCTTTTCTCCCCGTTACTCCGAGTTTTGCATAGATAACAACGGTTTCCTGACGAATCAACGACTCGCTGTAACTTAACTTCTCGGCAATAGAGCTGTTAGTCAATCCTTCAAGAATCAGATTCAGAATCGTTTCTTGGCGGCTCGTAAGTTTTTTTCCAAAGAGCTCACTCTTCGAGGATTCCATGACAGGCATCTTGGTTCTCTGCGCTCGAGATGCGTCCAAATCTTGTAGATGCTCTTCAAAGCGATAATGGCTCAATATCGAACGGATTGCGTCAAAATAGACCTCAGCTAATGAGAAATCTTCGATAGCTCCTTGGAGACGGAATACGAAAACGTAGCCACCGCCGTACATGGGTGCCGCAACAATGGCTGACCAAGGAGCTCTGAGATCTGTGGCAACAAAATCAGGATATTCGCTAGTAACAACATCAGGCCTTGTAATAACTATTCGTGATTTTTTGTAAGCCTCCGGTATCGGCCGTTTTGAATCAAGTGGAATCTCATATTTCTCCACGCCACTATCTATTGAGTACCCGAAAGAAGCGATTGTGCGAAAGTAGCCATCTGCCCTCAATGAACCCAGGTAGATCTTTGATACTTCTCCAGTAGGGCAGACTCTTGTTGCCAAAAGCGAACATAACTCTGCTGGTGCTGGACTGTTGTAGACGATTCTTGAGATCTCAAAAAGATTACGAATATGACTCTCAGAAAAGTTCATGCCCCCCCCCGATTGCACGGTGATATTTCGTACTTTGATCTCTCCTTGGGGAAGTGGTTGTCATCGTAAGTGCCTAGACTGACATGAGCAATTAATAGCAAGAAAGTGGGAATTGTCCGGACAGGGATTTAACTATCAAGCTTGAATTCGCAATCAATCTCAGAAAGTCTTGGTATCGAACAATTGAAGCGTTATCAATTAGCTGGCATTAGGTTAAAGCGCGCCCGTAGGGATTCGAACCCCAAACCTTCTGATCCGTAGTCAGATGCTCTATCCGTTGAGCTACGGGCGCAATTAGCCTGCGAAGCCTAGCATCTCCTTACGGTCAGTAAATTTCACGCGAGGTTTTCCTAAGCCTTCACCGGCCGCAACTTCTGCGGCGTTAAGTTTTTCCCAACTACCTTGAGAGACATGTACTACGCCACGACCATTTAGCAGACCAGCTAGATCGTTCTTAGTTTTTGGTTCGTTGAGATTTGAAACGAGTAATTCCATCACAGCGGCTGCATCGCTCTTATTTGTACCAATCACTCCAGACGGACCTCGTTTTGCCCAACCAACAACATAGATATTGGAACTATCGACACGACCGTCGGTATTAGAAACTTTACCGCCGGAATAAGGGAGCCCGGGTATTGGGTCGGCCTCATAACCAATAGCTGAGATGATCAACCCCGCTTTAACTGTGTAAGTATCAGTTGTAGTTACTACTTTCCCGGCTTGAACTTCATTGATCGCGAAGACAATTTCTTCGACTCGATCCCTGCCACGTATCTCTATCGGTGAGGCAAGGAAGTGGAAATTAAGCTTGCGCTCATTTCCCTTCTTAGGGGTTTGTGCAATCAGCATCATCGCATCGAGGTTTGATTTCACATCCTTTGGTAATTCACCTTCTGCGGTGGCTCGCTCGATTGCATCTTTGATGTCACATTCGCCAATCTCGACATCGGTGTGTTCAAGCTTGGGAAGTTCTCTTAGCTCTGGTGCTGTAAATGCAGCGTGTTCTGGTCCACGGCGACCAAATACATGGACTGTCCTTATCGATGACTTATGTAATTCCTCAAGAGCATGATTTGCGGTATCTGTCGCATCTAGTTCTTTTGGTTCAAGTGCAAGCATTCTCGCTACATCCATCGCGACATTTCCCGCGCCGATGACAACTGCGGTATCGGTATCTAGAGGTACATCAACATCAACAAAGTCTGGGTGTGCGTTGTACCAAGGTACGAAATCTGCGGCAGATAGTGAACCTCTTAACTCTTCACCGGGGATTCCAAGCTTCTTCCCTTTGCTAGTTCCGGTAGCGATGACAACTGCATCGTAGGAGTTAGCGAGCTCTTCGATTGTTAGGTCTTTGCCAAGTTCTACATTGCAAAAGAGTTGGAAACCCTCGGTGGTTGCAATCTTCTCAAAGACCTTCGAAACCGTCTTGATCTTTGGATGATCTGGGGCAACACCGCTTCTCACCAAACCCCATGGGGTTGGTAGGCGCTCAATCATGTCGATTTCGAATTTACGATCGTCGCTTTGGAGGTTCTGTAACGCTTGCGCAGCAAAGTAACCAGCAGGACCAGCGCCTACGATCGCTATGCG
>CAZFQY010000017.1:17798-19230 GCA_964521265.1 uncultured Clavibacter sp. | reverse complement strand
CGACTGATTTTCCTGCCAAGCTCAGTGTTTCATTTCCATTACCCACCACAAGCTATGCAGATGGAGATTTGGATCTGAATGTAACCCTAACTGGGTCATCTAATGGATCGCGAATCTCGATCTTGAACCAAGCTATGGAGCTAAGAACTTGGACTCCTACAGGAATTCCAAATCTTCGCGATGAGACAAATAACGACTTTCCCATGCAAATCCTTGTTAAACCTGAATTGGTAGATGGAGTTGATTCGGGCTACTACCAGTTCCTTGATGGGGCAATCCAAATTGTCAGTAAGAGACTAAGCCTATTTACAACTCTCAAGAGCGGAGGAAATGGAGTGACTTCAGGCAATTCAGACGATGCGTCCAAAACTCCTTCCTCGAGGATCAATTCAACTCGAAAGGCTTGGGATAGAAACGCTTTGCTCTATGCATACTTCAACTCGCAGCCTTACGTATTGGTAGATCTTAGAAATGCATTCGCTGGGCAAGAAGCGACCATTCAGCTACGTAGGTATATCCGTGGTGGCACAACCTATATCAACTTGGGAAGAGTGACCCTAAGTGAGTCAGGTAATGCAACTTATGAACTGCAATCTAAATTGTTGAAGAGAGATCGACTCCGACTTCTCGTTGATGGGCAGAAAATTGTGTTCCACAACGTAATGAGTTCTTGAAACCGAAATGCATTACAGAATCAGAATAGATCTAGTAAAGGAGAATAGATAATGGTGAAGTCAAAGCGATTTCGAGCGGGATTCCTATCAGGGTTTGCCATCCTTGCATTAGTTGGGTCTTTCTTGCAATCGATAGCTCCAGCGAACGCTCAAATAAATGGCATAGAGATTGATTTTGCTGGAGCAGAACCGCTCACCTATGACCATGCGACGGGTGGTGGAAAGTGGGGGAATGGAACGGTAAATGTTGATATCGAAAGATCCCTCGAGGGAGAGGACTTCGCATGTGGCGACAAAGTCAGTTATCTGACAAAAGTCAGTGCAGGTAACACCTCTGAATTGCAGGGCCTTGGGGCAATGACTGTAGATCTCCGCTACGCCTTTGATCTGGATACGACCGGTCAGTCAGGAGTCGCGCTTGCGGAGCCATTCTCTGTTGAGATTACTTCCGGGGACAGCGCGAATAGCCATGATGGTGGTAGCGCCGTTTCGCTTCTTAACATCACTCCAACTGGTCCTATTTTCCAATCCGGCTCACGGATGTTTGTCGAGGTTCGGCTTAGCGACCTCGAGGCAGGGGAAACGGTAATTGTTCGAACCACAACTGTACTTAGGTGCCAACTAGGCTCATCCCCGACGGGAAATCTTCAAGCGAAATTCGAGGACGCCTTCCTCAAGTTCACTGCGGGTACAACGCCAGTAAATCCACCAGATGTAATCAACTCTGGTGAAAAAACTGTAGATCTGAAGAGCGTTAA
>CAZFQY010000017.1:16517-17698 GCA_964521265.1 uncultured Clavibacter sp. | reverse complement strand
ATCCACCAGATGTAATCAACTCTGGTGAAAAAACTGTAGATCTGAAGAGCGTTAATAAAATCTCGGCACTAGAGATAACTTTGGGCTTGACGATATCTAAGCTGACAAACGGTTCAGATGGTCCATCGGTGTTGGTGGGATCGACGGTGAATTGGACATACTTAGTTACCAATACAGGAAACGTAGAGCTTTCTGCAGTCGGAGTCGTTGACGACAAGGGTGTCACCGTTACATGTCCGGCAACTGTTCTAGCAGTTGGCGCTAATATGACGTGTACTGCAACCGGTGTTGCGACAGCAGGTTCGTACACGAACTTGGCTACTGCAACGGGCAGTTATCTGACAGATACGGTTACTGCAACTGACAGTAGTTCCTATTTTGGAGCCAACCCGCTGATTCAGATTGAAAAGACTCCAGATTCCCAGGTGGTCAAAGAGGGTGGAAAGGCATCATTTTCCGTCTCTATAACCAACACGGGAAATGTTCCGCTAACTACAGTTGCGGTGAGCGATCCACTCTCGCCAGCTTGTGTCTACAGCGCAACTTCAATCGCAGTTGCTGAAGTTCTTACCTATACATGTTCATCTGAGACGCTCTCATCTGGATTCACGAATACTGCAACAGTGACGGCTCTCTGGAATACAACTCCAGTAGAGGATTCCGATACAGCCGCAGTAATCCTTGATTACCTTCCAAAAATCACTGTTACAAAGGAAGCTAGTCAAGTCTCGATACCGGAATCAGGCGCAAATGTTACTTTCACTGTCTCGGTAAAGAACGACTCGGTTGAGAACTTTTCGCTCACTTCATTAACAGATGACAAGTTCGGTAACTTGAATGGGGTTGGCACCTGCTCAGTACCACAAAGTATCGCAGCGGGATCTACTTACACATGCACATTTACAAAGTTACTTAGCTCGGAGGTTCTAGTACCTCATGTGAATGTGGTGACAGGTTCAGGGGTAGATCCAGAGCAGAATCCAGCTTCTGATAGCGATGAAGCTTCCGTTTCATTCACAGATGTGCTTCCTGATATCTCACTGACAAAAGTCGCTAATCCGACAGCCGTGAAGTGGACGGGAGATCTAGTGGATTACACATTTACAGTCACAAACTCTGGCCCAGAGACATTGACCATTACTTCCATAATCGATAACAACTTAGCGCTATCGAGCGGTTGT
>CAZFQY010000017.1:0-16417 GCA_964521265.1 uncultured Clavibacter sp. | reverse complement strand
GGGGAGTTAGATCTTGATCGTTCAACCGGCAAGGACACTCTTATGGGTGGGCTTGCCTATCGAGGCGGCTCAACGCTTAGTGGTGGCGCACAGATTCTGTTTAGGGCTGCAATAGCTGCGCTTCTAAATGAGACTTACTACGGCGCAGACTTCCCGATTGCAACCTCGCCTACTGATCTGATTAACCAAGTGAATACAGTCCTTGCAACAGGAAGCCGTTCAAACTATGTCTCCTTTGCAAGTTACCTTGATTATTGGAATAACGCGGTACACGCGTCACTTCCATAGGAATATCACTTACAAGGGAATATGGGGCGGTGGGAGAAATTCCACCGCCTCTTCCAATTCGATGATTCACAAATTCACAAACCGTCACGAAGCTGGCGTCCTTCTAGCTAACCATCTCAAAGAGAGATTTCTGGATAAAGATGCAGCGGTAATTGCGTTGCCAAGGGGAGGGCTTGAAGTCGGCTTGCCAGTCGCTCAGACGCTCAAAGTCCCAATGCAGGCTCTTGTCGTAAGAAAGCTCGGTGCGCCACATCAGCCCGAACTTGCCATCGGCGCACTTGCATCTGGAGGCTTTATCTATTTAAACGAGGGACTCATTGATTCCCTACACGTAACTAAGGACGAGCTGAAAGCAGTAAAGGACCGGGAATCACGAGAACTATTGAGACGTGAGTCTCTTCTCTATCCAAATGGGCAGAAATTAGAGGTGAAGGATCTAGATGTATTGCTTATAGACGACGGTATCGCTACAGGTGCAACTATTGAAGTGGCAATTAGGGCCCTGAAGGCGGCTAGAGCAAGGTCTCTTTCTATAGCTGTGCCGGTTGCATCACTGAATTCTGTTGAACGACTACATCGCCATGTCGAGCACGTGTTCGCACTTCAGACACCCAACAACATGGAAGCAATCGGCGATTTCTACGAGAGTTTCCCGCAAGTCTCCGATGAGGAAGCGCTTCGACTATTGGACGAGGGAAGTCAAATACAAAGGAGAGAAGATGACAGTCAATAGGAGCGAAGTACAAATCGCCATCGGCGCAAATCATCTTCAGGGTCTTCTCGCGACTCCAGCTGATGCAAGAGGTTTGGTCATCTTTGCTCACGGTAGCGGAAGTAGTCGCTTCAGCGTTAGGAATCAGGAAGTTGCCCGAAAACTCAATGAATATGGAATCGCGACTCTACTCTTTGATTTATTGACCGCCGATGAAGAAGCGGTTGATAAGAGAGATGGAAGGTTTCGATTTAATACTGCACTTCTTGCGCATCGACTAGTCACCGCAACTAGATGGGCACAGCGCAATCCACTCTGTGCCCATCTGAAGATCGCATACTTCGGTGCGAGCACTGGAGCCGCTGCAGCAGTACTTGCAGCAGCAGAGATGCCCGAATCAATAACTGCGGTTGTCTCAAGGGGCGGTCGGGTTGATCTCGCAGGTAGCGCTGCTCTTCATGAGTTGGCAGCTCCAATTCTGATGCTAGTAGGCGAATTCGATCCCGAGGTTATTGAGTTAAACCGATTGGCCAGTCATGAAATGAGAGCAAGACACGAGATCACAATAATTACAGGAGCTACTCATCTCTTCGAAGAGGGAGATGCCTTAAATCGGGTATCTGAAATGGCTGCAACCTGGTTCATCGAATCTTTTGCCTTAGTCACATCAAATCCAATAAGAAAGAGAATAAATGCTGCCTACAATTAGTAACCCCGAGAAGTTCGTAGTAGTCGCCGTCCTGCGCGATGAGGCGCTGCTGTGGAAGCGCGGTATTGGAGTGGAGGACATGCCAATCAATGTTCGCCCACCGTTGGAAGTGGATCATCGCCACAAGAGAACTGGTCAGTATCAACATGGGCACGATACGGCGCATCGCTTTCCCGAATACTTCGAAGATATCGCCAATGAGTTACGCGGCTTTGATGGCATTTTGATCATCGGACATGGCAAAGGAAAGTCGGCATATGGAGATTTACTTCTTCAATATCTCCATCGTAAGCACCCTGACCTCTTCGAAAGAGTCATAGATACTCTGACGCTTAACTTGAGTGCTATCTCTGAATCTGAGATCAAGGCGAGTGCCAGGAGCTGGTTCGAGAAGAACTATCGAACCCTTGCGTCCTGGCACAATCGCACTATTGATCGACGCTTTACATAGAGCTACTTTCTTGCAGGAATTTCCTGCTTAAGGAAGGCCAGATTTCCCTTGGTCTTTGCGCCCCAGATATAGAGCACTACGTTCGTGCTCTTTTGAAGGTTTACTGCAATTGGATTAATCGCTACCGTGCTGGTGTCGCTATAGAGTGCATCAACGCTGTAGTTTCCAAAAGTCAGCGAACGCTTACGCTCCATCCCATTTACGAATTGAATGAATTTTGGAGTTCCGTTCAGCCTTATTTGAAGTGCGGGCGCTGCTGCTACATGTCGGATCTCAAGCCAAGACCGCTTAGAACCAGCCTCAGTCAGCATGTTCTTGAAGAGGCTCAATTTTGGCTTCTCATCCGCTGTCAGATGAGCAACAAAAGAGAAGTTGTTGCCATTGGCAAGATAAACAGGTGCAGCGCTCAAAAGCGGGGTAGTCGTAGGGCCTGGGACAACTCCATTTGCGTAGATACTAATTGTTAAGCTGCCTCGAGGAATAGTAAAGCTTTTGATGCTCCCAGGAGCTGCATTATCAATGACTAAGGAATTGTTTGCGTATACATCAACGATGTCAGCCCCGTAACCTGTCGGAATTGCATGAACGATCGAGTAATTCGCTAAGTCATTAGCTTTGGCTTTCGGCTTAGCTTGGGCTATTTGAATACCGCTAAGCGCAAGAGAGGTTACAATCACAAGCGTAATTTTTCTTGAAGTTCTCATTTCTCCTCAAATCTACTAGTTGTCTAGGAGATGTTAGAGAACTGAGAAACTTCAATTAATACAATGCCTGGTTAAAGACTGGTTCTAATTCGTGTGATTAGTTTGAGTAGATCTGTCCAGCAAACCGTGAGGTAACCAATTAGGAATATTGCCAAATAAGAATTTAGTGGCAAGGAACTTAACTCAAAGGCAGAACTTAGAAATGGGATGTTCAGAAGCGCCAATAGAAGTAGAAATGCACCACCGGTAATCCAGGGGACTGCTCGATTTCTCCGCTGAAGAATCGTTCCCAGCAAAGTTAGGGTTCGCGAGCGATTAGAGAGGATTAAGAAGACATTTGCGACCAGAAGAGTCCCGAAGGTCAGTGACCGCGTGATCTCATCACTATTACCTGAGTTTAAGGAGTACAAAAAGACTGCGAATACGCCTGCAAATACGAAGGCGCCTTGAAGGAATGCATAAGTTATCTCTGAAGACCCAAACATCGCCCTAGAGGAGGGCCTAGGAGAACGCTTCATAATCTCCGGATCTGGCTCCTCAACTTCAAAGACGACAGAACATGCTGGATCGATTATTACTTCATGAAAAGCCACAAGCGCTGGAAGAAGTATTAGCGGCCAGGACTCCTGCATCAACGGGACTAGAGCCATACCGAAAATAGGGACGTGGACTGCGATTACATATGACATCGCCTTTTGAATGTTGGCGAAGATTGCGCGCCCTCGGTGGATACCAGCCACGATTGAGGTGTAGTTGTCATCAGTAATAACTAGCGAAGCAGCTTCGCGTGCAACATCAGTCCCGCGGGCTCCCATAGCAATTCCGACATCAGCGGCACGAAGCGCGGGCGCATCGTTAACTCCATCTCCTGTCATCGCTACCACTTCACCATTGCTCTTCAGCGCCCGCACCAGGCGCAATTTGTGCTCTGGATTCACCCGGGCGAATACATTCGCCCTCCTGACAATCTCTTTCAGCTCAGAATCAACAGCCCCTTCGATTTCTTTTCCCGTTATGCACGACTCGTGACCATCAATCCCGATTTCTTTAGCAATAGCAAGAGCAGTGGTGGGATGGTCACCGGTTATCATCACAGTACGAATACCAGCGTTCGCGCATTCTTGAACCGCCTCCGGAACTCCTTCACGAACCGGATCATGTAGAAGCGCCATACCAAGGTATTCAAATCTATGAGAATCAATATCGAATGTTTGCAGCTCGGTTAGCTTGAATCTGGATTGAGCAACAGCAATCACGCGAAAACCTCGTTCTGCTGCCTTATGAACCCTTTCACTGAGATTTCTAATCTGATCAGATGAGAGATTACACATCTCAGCAATATGTTCCGGGGCACCTTTTGCTGCTACCAGGACTTCTTCACCTACCTGCCAAAGATGTGTGTAAGCAAGGCGCTCGCGAGTTAGGGGAAATTCTTGCAATGAAGTTACATCTGCTTTCTCTCCTAATCTAGATGCGAGTCTCTGAAATGCTCTATCCATCGGGTCGAAAGGTCTAATAGGAGCGGCTAAAGCAGCCGTTTCGATAATTCGGTGGAATCTCTCCGGTAATTTGGTTTCACTTATGACAATCGAATCGTCGTCAATCTGAATCTCAGCAACTGCCATCTCATTACGAGTCAAGGTTCCAGTCTTATCGACACAAAGGACCGTAACGGAGCCAAGGGCTTCGATCACCGCGGGCCGGCGCGCAATGACTCGCACTCTCGCCATTCGCCAAGCCCCAAGAGCCATGAAGAGCGTGATGATGACGGGAAACTCTTCCGGAATCAGCGCCATAGCAGCTGAAATTCCAGCTAGCGCTCCTTCTAACCAGTTATTCCTTGTGGAGCCATATATGTAGAACACGGCGACGACAGCCACCAGCGAGAGAAGACCAATTACTCTCACCAGTCCATCTATATTTCTCTGCAGCAGCGTTCTAGATTGCGGAATCTCTTGAATCGATTTTCCGATTTTGCCAAGCTCGGTGGCGGTACCAGTTGCAGAAACTTCTGCTTTGCCATGTCCTCTTACAACAAGTGATCCAGTGAAGATCAAATCTCCCTCAGATTTAATGACTGGAATTGATTCACCAGTCAAAAGGGATTCATCGACTTCGATTGATGTCGACTCAACAAGGCGCCCATCAGCTGTGATTCGATCTCCTTCGAGGAGAATTAATAAGTCACCGCGAACTACTTGACTACTTGAAATTCGCTCTTCCTTGCCATCTCGAATTACGAGAGCAAGGGGAGCGGTTAGTTCATTAAGGGCGTGAAGCGCTCGCTCCGTCCTTCGCTCTTGAAAGATAGAAATACCTAAGACGATTAGGACTGTCGCCATGAGAAGTAGCGCATCCACTAACTCGGCAAGTACAAAGCTAATGACTCCGGCTGCGACGAGTAGCAACAACATTGGTTCACGAATTACCGAGAGCGCAACCTTGAGAAGTGATTTCTCGCTATCGCTGGGAAGTGAGTTAGGGCCATCGGTTACAAGGCGTGACCGAGCCTCTTCAGTGCTAAGACCAGTAAAACTCACCAAACTAGTTTAGGAATCTATTACATCAAGTTATAGACGAGCGCAGATGTCATAGCGGCGGAAATCATCATGAGGGGGAACGAAACTCGCATTTTGAGTGCTATCGCTGCTACAACCACGCCAACGAGGCGATGGTCGATGACGATATCCGATTCCACCGTGAGTGTTTGAACTGCTACTAAGGCACTTAGTAGCACTATCGGAATGTAGGTATTGATCCGTTGGATCCTTGGATTGTTCAGTAATGATTCCGGAAGAGAATATCCGAGGACCTTCAATAAGTAACAGAGAGCGCTCGCACCCAATGTTGCAATCCAAAGTTGACTCACGATGCTCTCCAACCAATTACCAGGGCAATAATGACAGTTGTGATTATCGGAAGACCAGCTCCAAGAAATGGGGTCAGCACGAGTGCAAGAAAGATTGATGAAAGGGCTGCGATGCGTGCCTTTCTATCTATCAGTCGTGGCCAAACCAAACCTAGAAATGCAGCCGGAACTGCAGCATCAAGTCCCCAACTAGAGGGATCTCCAATCGAATTGGCGCCAAGGGCGCCAATCAAAGTAAAGAGATTCCAGAATATGAATACTCCAATACCTGTTGCGTAGAAGCCGTAGCGCATAGCTTCCTTGCCACGTTCTTCTTGCGAAAGAGCAACTCCCGTCGACTCATCGATAGTTATCTGAGCGCCGAGAAATCGCTTGACTCCAGAAAGTTTCAAGATCGGAGCCATTCTCAATCCATAAAGCCCATTACGAATTCCAAGCAAAGCGCCGGTCGCGATAGCGCTGAGAGGAGTGCCACCTCCAGCCATGACTCCGACTACTGCGAACTGCGAAGCGCCAGAGAAAAGGAGAAGAGAGAGGACGCAGGCTTGTGCGACCGAGAAACCGCCAGCGACCGCCGCTGCCCCGAATGCAGCTCCGTAGGTTCCTACCGGAATCGCCACGCTTAGTGAGTCGCGTAACACGGTGCGGCGTTCGAATGACACGCAACTATTTTGCCCCATCAATCTCAGGCTCATAACCGTGGCGCAGATAGGGTCGCGCTCGTGAGTGAGTCCCAGAGCTATCCTGAAATCATCTTTCGCGACGACGTAACAGTAGAGCTTGTGAAATCGAGCGCAAATGATGCTGACGTTATCTGGGCCGCTCGAGTTTCAACCGCAGGAGAGCAATCACTAGATGAGATCAATGAAGACCCCAGCAGATCAGCTGGTCTAATCAACTATCTCGCTCGAGAGCGTCACGGCTCGCCTTTCGAACACACCTCAATGACTTTCTTTGTTAGCGCCCCGATATTCGTCTTTAGAGAATTCATGCGCCATCGCATCGCCTCCTATAACGAAGAGAGCGGTCGCTACCGAGAGTTGAAGCCAGTCTTCTACGTCCCAAGTAAAGAGCGGAAATTAGTTCAGACTGGAAAGACTGGCCACTATGTGTTCGTCGATGGAACTGACGAGCAATTTGATGTCACAGTCAAAGCGATGAAAGAAACCTACGTACTGGCGTATCAAAATTATAAGAAGATGCTCGATGCTGGAGTTGCACGCGAAGTCGCTCGTGCAGTCTTGCCGGTTGCGCTCTACTCATCAATGTATGTAACTATGAATGCGCGGGCGCTGATGAACTTCCTCTCATTACGTACCAGTCGAGAAGGATCACACTTCCCAAGTTATCCGCAGCGCGAAATCGAGATGGTCGCAGAGAAGATGGAAGAGCATTTTGCCCGCTTAATGCCCATTACCTACGCGGCATTTGAGAAGTCAGGTCGCGTAGCACCGTAGTAGCCTTAGGGCATGTCAATCCCAACGCCTTTTGGTCGTTTACTCACGGCGATGGTCACGCCCTTTAAAGATGACTTAAGTATTGATTGGGAAGGCGTAGAGAAGTTAGCGGCGCATCTGCAAAGTACTGGACATGATGGAATTGTCGTTAATGGAACTACAGGCGAAGCTCCAACCACGAGCGATGACGAGAAGATAGAGATAATCAAAGTCGTCAAGCGAGCGACCGGTGGAAAGTTGAAAGTCGTCGCCGGTGCAGGAAATAACGAGACTTCACATTCCATTGAACAAGCCGAGATGGCAGCTAAGGCTGGCGCTGATGGATTGCTAGTCGTTACTCCGTATTACAACAAACCGCCACAAGCCGGAATCGAGGCGCACTTCCGAGCAATGGCTGACGCAACAGATATCCCAGTGATGATGTATGACATCCCTGGTCGGACTGGAGTTCCGATCGAACCTGACACAATTTGTCGCCTTGCTGAACATAAGAACATCGTCGCCCTAAAAGATGCAAAAGGCGATGTCGCCTCCACGTCTTGGGTAATAAAGCGCTCCGGAATTCCAGTCTATTCAGGAGATGACATTCTCAATCTTCCACTTTTGTCTGTCGGCGCTGTCGGATTCGTTTCAGTTTGTGGCCACACTGTTGGCCCGCGACTTAGAGCGATGTTGGATCACTGGTTAAACGGCGACTCAACCAAAGCTCTCCAGATCCATCAAGAATTGCTTCCCGTTTACACCGGAACATTCCGCACACAGGGTGCAATCCTGACAAAGGCTGCTTTGAAGATGATGGGATTACCTGGAGGCAAAGTCAGATTGCCGCTAGTGGATGCAACAGAATCACAGATCTCACAACTCCGTGAAGATTTGAAACAAGGTGGAGTTAAACTCAACTAATGAATCATCCGCACCCCGATCTCGGGTTGCCTCCGAAACTTCCCGCAAAGACGCTTCGCATTGTTGCGCTTGGTGGATTAGCCGAAGTTGGCAGAAATATGACGGTCTTCGAATACGAAGGCGAGCTTCTAATCGTCGACTGTGGCGTCCTCTTCCCGGAAGAGAATCAACCGGGAGTTGATTTGATCCTGCCTGACTTCTCTTACATCAGAGAAAGGCTGTCGGATGTCAAAGCTGTCTTCTTAACGCACGGTCACGAGGACCACATAAGTGCGCTTGGTTATCTTCTCCGCGAACGTGAAGACATTCCAGTGATTGGATCACAACTCACACTTGCCTTTTCGAAGGGGAAGCTACGCGAGCATCGCATCTCGCCAATCACTATCGAAGTTCGCGAGGGCCAAAAACGAAAAGTTGGCGCCTTCGAACTTGAATTCATCGCAGTGAATCACTCGATTCCAGATGCTTTGGCAGTAGCGATTAGGACTCCAGCCGGAACCGTGCTTCACACCGGTGACTTCAAAATGGATCAATTACCGCTTGATGGGAGAGTTACTGATTTAGCTAGGTTCGCTGAATTAGGGCGCGAAGGCGTCGATCTATTCATGGTTGATTCGACCAATGCCGACATACCTGGATACACGACCTCAGAACGCGAGATTATGCCGGTGCTAGATCGGGTGATCGCGAGTGCGAAGAAGAGAGTCATAGTCGCTTCCTTTGCCTCGCATGTTCACCGTATCCAGCAGGTAATCGACCTTGCCTACACCCATGGAAAGAAAGTCGCTTTCATCGGTCGCAGCATGGTTCGCAACATGACACTTGCTTCAGATCTTGGTTACCTACATATTCCACCAAACACATTGATCAATGATGATGAGATAGATGATCATGGCGATGATGTCGTCTTAATCTCAACAGGCTCTCAGGGTGAACCACTCGCTGCGTTATCGAGAATGGCCAATGGGGATCACCGAATCAAAGTTGGCGCTGGCGACACCGTCATATTTGCCTCTTCACTGATTCCTGGGAATGAGAATTCGGTCTATCGGGTGATCAACGAATTAACTCGATTTGGCGCACGCGTAGTGCACAAGGGAAATGCCTTAGTTCATGTATCCGGACATGCGGCAGCAGGCGAGTTGCTTTATTGCTACAACATAGTGAAACCAAAGAATGTCATGCCGGTCCATGGCGAATGGCGTCACATGAAAGCAAATGCTGATCTTGCTATCTCCACCGGAGTGCGAAGAGAGAATGTGGTGATCGCTGAGAATGGCGTCGTGGTAGATCTCGCTGATTCAAAGGCTTCGATCGTAGGGGCGGTTCCATGTGGCTTTGTATTCGTCGATGGACAGAGCATCGGAGATATCACTGAAGATTCACTGAAGGATCGGCGGATTCTTGGAGAAGAAGGATTCATTTCGGTGATCGTCGTGATTGATTCACAAACCGGAAAGATCGTTGCGGGTCCTGACATTCATGCACGCGGATTTGCTGAAGATTTAGAACTTTTTGATGAAGTGAAGGGCCGAATAGAACAAGCTCTTGCAGGAGCAGTCAAGAGCGGAATCAATGGAACGCATCAACTTTCACAAGTGGTTCGACGAACAGTCGGAAGTTGGGTTGGTGGCGAACATCGTCGTCGTCCGATGATTGTGCCGGTTGTAATAGAAGTATGACGGCGCGCCTCACTCTCTAGTTTTTTCCTTTGCCATACGCTTTTTCGTTATGGCACGGAAGAGTGGAAAAAAAGCGAGCGGACTACTCGGTGGAATTTCTCGTGCGCTCTCTGGTATCTGGAGGGCGATTGCTAAGGCTCTTGGGGCCACAATTCGTGCGATCACGAAAGGTGCGCGTGATCTTGACCCCGAACATCAGAGAGATGGAATTGGATTACTACTACTGATTGTTGCGCTGATTTCTGCAGCTACCTCTTGGTGGCGCCTAGATAATTGGTTTGGAAACACGGCTTACTCCTTCTTCTATGGTGGATTTGGAAGGCTGGCAATCCTCACGCCTATCCTCTTTGGCTACTTTGCGCTGAGATTGTTCCGCGCCCCGCAAGATAAAGCAGCAAATGGGCGGTTAATAATCGGTTCCTTATTACTTGTCCTGAGCTCAACTGGCCTAGTTCACATAATCAACCCCAGCTCGATAAACACTGGAGCTACAGCGATGCGTGAGGGTGGAGGTTGGATTGGTTATGGAGTTTCTACTCCGTTAGTTGCTCTTGTCACAGATGTTCTCGCTATACCTATTCTGATTCTCGTATTCTTTTTCAGCATCTTGGTGATTACAGCTACGCCTTTTTCTACAGTTATCTCATTTGTCACCGGCCTCTTTAGTGGCGCGAAAGATAAGGTCAGTGGAGCTATTGAGGAACGTCGCGAAAGAAAGATCGAGGAGTTTGAGATCTCTGAAACCCCGCCATTTGAAACTCCGCTTGTGCAGGAGTTTGCAAAGAGCGATCAAGAGGAAGATGAAGTTGAGATTGATGAAGGGAGCTTTGACGAGGAATTCACTGTTGAGATTCCAAAAGAGGAGATTGCTAAGCCCGCCAAGCCACAGCGCCCGGTTCAATTACTTCTCACCTCTGCAGATTCATATTCGCTTCCATCGATGGAACTTCTTCGCACCAGTCCACCATCAAAGGGCAAGAGCAAGGCGAATGAATCGATAGTCCAGGCGCTGACAGAGCTATTTAAAGAATTCGATATCGATTGTGAAGTAACAGGCTTTATGAGAGGTCCGACGGTAACCCGATACGAGGTTGAACTTGGTTCTGGCGTGAAGGTTGAGGCGATTACGGCGCTCTCCAAGAACATCGCTTACGCTGTAGCTAGCAGCGATGTGCGGATACTTTCGCCGATTCCTGGAAAGTCTGCGGTAGGAATTGAGATCCCAAATACCGATCGCGAGATTGTTTCATTAGGCGATGTTCTCCGCTCTAGCGTGGCCGGTAATGATCACCACCCGATGGTTATAGCGCTGGGCAAGGATGTCGAGGGTAACTTCATCTGTGCGAACTTGGCGAAGATGCCTCATTTGTTAGTAGCTGGTGCTACAGGCGCTGGAAAGTCATCGATGATCAATTCCCTTGTCACCTCAATCTTGATGCGCGCCACTCCAAATGATGTTCGGTTGGTACTCATCGATCCAAAGCGAGTTGAGTTAAATGCATATGATGGAATCCCACATCTAATTGCTCCAATCATCACTAATCCAAAGAAAGCGGCTGAGGCGCTTGCCTGGGTTGTTCGCGAAATGGAGATGAGATATGACGATCTATCAACATACGGTTTCCGTCATGTCGATGACTTCAATAAAGCGGTGCGCTCTGGGAAATTGACTGCTGCTCCTGATGCAGAGTTACCGCTCGAGCCTTATCCATACTTGTTGATTGTGGTTGATGAGCTAGCAGATCTAATGATGGTTGCTGCACGTGAAGTTGAAGATAGCATCGTAAGAATAACGCAGTTAGCTAGGGCGGCTGGAATCCATCTCGTTATTGCAACTCAACGTCCTAGCGTTGATATCGTCACAGGATTGATTAAGGCGAATGTGCCTTCACGTCTATCTTTTGCAACATCCTCCTTAGCTGACTCGAGAGTTATTCTTGATTCACCTGGAGCTGAAAAACTAGTGGGGCAAGGCGATGGATTGTTCCTACCAATGGGTGCAAGTAAACCTATTCGAATCCAGGGCGCCTACGTTTCTGAACGAGAGATCGAATCGGTAGTAACTCATGTGAAATCACAGTTAAAGCCCGTTTATCGTGAGGATATTCTCAAGCCGGTTGCTGCATCTCGATCCATCGATGATGAGATTGGTGATGACTTAGATCTACTTATCCAAGCAGTTGAGTTAGTAGTTTCGACCCAATTTGGCTCCACATCAATGCTCCAGCGAAAACTCAGGATTGGTTTTGCAAAAGCGGGGCGACTCATGGACCTGATGGAGAGTCGCGGAATAGTCGGTCCGTCAGAAGGTTCGAAGGCACGCACAGTTCTTGTTAAGCCAGAGGACCTCGCTTCAGTCTTGGAAGTTCTTCAGGGGTGATTTGAAGGGTTAGTTCTCCCTCACGATTATCGCTGGGGGTTGTTCAGGCTTCATCAAGGCGCGTAAAATTCGCTCTCCCAAAGAGTGAGGTTTAGATGTCTGTCGGTATGGCACTACGCGAAGTTCGCAAGACAGCTGGTCTGTCTACTGCCGAACTTTCGAAGCGTACCCGCATCCCAGAGAGCGTTATCGAAGATTTAGAGCGTGACAATTTCAATACTTGTGGTGGGCCTGCTTATGCTCGTGGACATATTCGCAACATCGCTCGGATTTGCGGTGTTGACGCTGGTTCCATTCTTGCTCAGTTCGAATCACAGACAATTCCACTAAATAAATCAATCAGGGAACTCTTGAATGATACAAATGCGACCACTCCGAAGAAAGTAAGAAAGCCAATTTCTTGGAAGGGATTAACTGGTGTAGCCGCTGGAGTTGTAGCACTTCTAGTTTTTGGAGGTGCACTTATAACTACAGGTGGAAGCGAGGAGATCGCATCAACGCCACAGGAGCAAATCGAAGAAAGCGGACCAGTCGCAAAGCAAGTTGATGGAGTTGAAGTAACGCTTCGTGGTGTGAATGGACTTTCGTGGGTCGCTGTAAGTGATAGCTCAGGAGCGACACAATTCAGTGGCCGCATCCGCCAGGGCGAGGAACTAACTTTCAACGATGATCAGTTGCTATATTTGGTAATCGGAAACGCCGGAGCTATCCAACTGATAGTAAATGGTGAAGATCTTGGGATTCCCGGCAGAGTTGGCGAAGTTTTACGCTTAGAGTTCGGCCCACAAGCCCTAGCTAACCAGGGTTGATAAGCGTCCTCGCTAGAATCTGCGAGTGTCAGCTACTCGCGAAAATCTCAAGACTGTCGCACTTGTAACTCTCGGTTGCGCCCGTAATGAGGTCGACTCAGAAGAGTTGGCTGGACGACTAGCAGAAGATGGCTGGCAACTTGTAAGCGATGTAAGTAGCGCTGATATTGCAGTAGTAAATACCTGTGGCTTCATCGAGTCTGCTAAGAAAGACTCGGTAGATGCCCTTCTTGAGGCCCATTCGCTAAAAAGCGATGGGACCCTAAGGGCGGTGGTAGCGGTTGGCTGCATGGCGGAGCGGTACGGAAATGAACTTGCCGAGGCCCTTCCAGAGGCTGATGCCATCCTTGGTTTTGATGACTACACCGATATCTCAAACCGACTTCGCACCATCTTGGATGGAAAGCGGATCGAGACTCACAAGCCCAAGGATCGTCGATCGCTAATTCCAATCTCACCAATCTCTCGCCAGCAGGAGCGAGAAGAGATAAGTGCTTCGCTGAAGACCTCTATGGGCCAAGGAAGTAGTTTCTCGCGTAAGCGACTCGGTAATTCGCCACTTGCTCCTTTGAAAATAGCTTCAGGTTGTGATCGTCGCTGCACATTCTGTGCCATTCCACAATTCCGCGGAGCGTTTGTTTCCCGCAGACCAACTGAGATTCTGGATGAAGCTACGTGGCTGGCAGAAAATGGAGTTTCAGAAATATTCTTAGTTAGCGAGAACACGACCTCTTATGGAAAGGACTTTGGCGATCTAAAAGTTTTGGAGCGCCTCCTTCCTGATCTATCCGAAATTGATGGGATAGAGCGCATCCGCCTCTCTTATCTTCAACCGGCCGAGATACGTCCGACCTTGCTTCAAGCTATGGTCTCAACTCCGAAGGTGGTTCCATATTTCGATATTTCTTTCCAGCACGCTTCAGGATCGTTACTGAGACGGATGCGCAGATTTGGAGATGGAGAGAAGTTTCTGCATTTACTGACGCAAATTAGGGCGCTTAATCCTGAATCAGGAATCCGTTCAAATTTCATCGTTGGTTTTCCTGGTGAAACAGAGGATGAATACCAGGAATTGGTGGAATTCTTGAGCGAGGCGAGATTGGACGCTATCGGGGTATTTCCATACTCAGATGAAGATAAGACGGAAGCCGCGACGTTAGATGGCAAGCTAGACGAGGCGCTCATTGCCGAGCGAACCGAGTCACTTCGCAGGATTACTGAGGAGTTGATTTATGAGCGCGCCCAAGAACGAATCGGTGAACGGGTGCGCGTCCTGGTCGAGGATAGTGAGACCGGCGAAGGGCGAGCTGAGCATCAAGGTCCAGAAGTGGATTCCACAACTTTCCTAGATTCGCCCAGGACTAAGTTCAGAGTCGGGGAGTATGTAGACGCAATAGTTAGTGATGTTGCTGGAGCTGATCTGGTGGCGCAACCTCTATGAATCTTCCCAATGCACTCACTGTTTTCCGAATTCTGGCGCTTCCGTTCTGCGCTTGGGCACTTTTCCAAGAGGAAGGCAAGGATCCAACCTGGCAGATCATTGCCTGGTTGATGTTCTTCTTTGTCGGAATGACCGATGTATTGGATGGGCGGATTGCAAGAAAGCGTAATCAGATCTCTAACTTTGGCATCATTCTTGATCCAATTGCAGATAAGGCGTTCATAGCAACCGCATTAATCGGACTCTCAGTTCTAGGGAAGATCCCTTGGTGGGTCACGATTTTGATCCTGTTACGCGAGATTGGGGTGACCATCTTGCGATTTGCAGTAATCAAGCGAGAGGTAATCTCTGCTAATCGAGGCGGAAAGATAAAGTCATTGCTACAGAACTTCTCAGTGGGTTTCTACATCCTGCCATTACCTGAGTATCTCTTCCTTCCGCGAGATATCTTGCTCGGATTAGCAGTTGCGCTAACTTTATGGACTGGCTTTGAGTATTTCCGAAGTGCGTTAAAGAAAGTCTGACATGAACGCTAGTCAAGAAGTTGTTGCGTTACTAAGGTCAAGAGGTGAGACGGTCTCGGTTGCTGAGTCTCTTACAGGTGGATCTCTAGCTAAGGCAATAACTGATAGCGAGGGCGCTTCGCATGCCTTCTTGGGTGGCGTGATTGCTTATTCCGTTGCCAGCAAACTTCATGATTTGGATGTACCGCAAGCGATCATCGATAAAGATGGCGTGTATTCAGAGGCAACGGCGCTGGCAATGGCAGAAGGGGTTAAAAGAAGATTCGGCAGCGATTGGGCGATTGCTACGACTGGGGTCGCAGGCCCCGGCGAATCTCACGGTGTCCCCGCAGGAAGTCTCTGGATTGCGATCCTCGGAGCCGGGGTGCGAGAAGTAGAACATCTACAGCTCACAGGTACTCGGAGTGAGGTCCGCTCCGGCGCGGTATCGAGCGCTCTTGCCACCTTCGCGCGTATCCTTGCCTGATGGAATTGATGCGCACCCATATCGGTAGCGCGCTCCGCGCTGCCCGCACCTCCCAGGGTCGAACCCTTCGGGATGTTGCGAGAGAGGCTCGTGTCTCCCTTGGTTATCTCTCTGAAGTAGAACGTGGCCAAAAAGAAGCATCTTCAGAGCTTCTAAATTCAATCTGCTTGGCTTTGAATCTGACCCTTTCATCAGTACTCGTTGAAGTAGCGACTCAAATAAAGCTTCACGAAACCCCAGTACTTACGGTCGTCGACACGAACGCCGCGTAAGGTTTCGCTGTGGTCGAGTCCAGCGCACGTTCTAGCTACCAACACCAATCAACTGTTCATCGGCGCACCCGCGGCGCAATCATGGGTGCCGCTAGAGCGCTTCTTGGCGAAAGTGGGATTAGCGCGACCAACATGATTGATATCGCAGATCGCGCCCAAGTATCGCGGGCATCTTTATACAATCATTTTCGCGACAAGCACGAAGTTTTTGTTGCTTTAGTCGAGACTGAGATAGAGCGGATTGCTACGTTGGCTCTCGTAGCGCAATCAAGAGCTGAAGCGCTTTATATGATCTCCCGCGAGATCTCTCAACATGATGGTCTCAGAAGAGCGATTGAACGCGACGGCGATTTGATGGCTGCAGCTCTCACTGCGCGAGATCACAAAGTATGGGTGGAGATTTATGCTCAACTCTCAAAGATTTTTGCAACTGATGTAGTTGGGGTCGGGTTAATCCTTCGCTGGTTAATGGGCCAGGTAACTGCACCGCTCTCTGACGAACATTCTCGCGAACAAGCAAATCGCATCGCCTCAATTCTTTAGCAAAGCGCTAAATGCGGATCACCGAACTTCGTCGTCGCCTTACTGAACACTTTGGCCCTGATTGGGCCCCTTCATATTCAAAAGACTTTGTCATAGCAGAGCTCGGTGGCCAAACTATCGATCAGGCTCTCGCCATGGGGATGGAGCCAGCCGACATCTGGCGCGCAGTTCTAAAGCAGAATCCAGATATCAAGAGCGAGCTGCGCT
>CAZFQY010000016.1:0-19793 GCA_964521265.1 uncultured Clavibacter sp. | reverse complement strand
ATGATGAGCCCGCGGGTACAACCGGAGAGCGCCGGAGCGAGATTGCAGAACGTGCTGTAGCTGCAATAAAGCGAGCCTTAGATCCTTCAATATCGACTCTTGTAGTTGTCACTCACGGTGGAACTGCGAGGATCGTCATTGGGAAAATGCTCGATCTGCCTATGAATCAATGGGCAACTATCGGTGGCCTCTCCAATGCTTCATGGTCGATTCTTGAAACTGGCCATCATCGCAAGGGCTGGATACTTGTAGAGCACAATGCTGGCTCACTTCCTGAGCCAATTTATGGAGAAGAAAGCGGCGCCTAGTTGTTGTAAGGTGCGCATGTTTACGGGGCTATAGCGCAGCTGGTAGCGCACCTGCATGGCATGCAGGGGGTCAGGGGTTCAAGTCCCCTTAGCTCCACAAGGATGAAAGAAGAAGAGATGAGCGATAAAGAAAATGGAAGAGGGCTCGCCCTGCAGAAGATTCCTGCGGGATGGAGCGCAAAAGATCTACCAAGCCTTGAGGGCAAGAGGTTTCTCATCACTGGAGCCACGAGCGGAATTGGAAAAGAAGCGGCTCGCGAATTGGCTCGAGCCGGAGCAAAGGTAACTATTGCCGCGCGCTCTTTAGAGAAAGCAGATTTAGTTAAAAAAGAGCTTTCAAGTGAACGGATCGATCTACTTGAATTGGACTTGACTGACCTAGAGAGCGTTCGTCGCGCCGCGCGTAAAGTCGATCATGAGATTGATGTCCTGATTCTTAACGCTGGAATCATGGCGATTCCGCTACGCAAGAGCGTTGACGACTTTGAGTTGCAGATGGCCACTAATCATCTAGGACACTTCGCTTTTGCTGGCCTAGTACGTGATCGAGTGAAGTCTCGGATTGTGACCATCTCAAGCCAAGCACATCGTATGGGAAGTTTTGGAGATGGTTCTGTAAACGCGATTAGAGAGATTTGTCTAGGTCGAAATAAGTACTCGCCTTGGGGCGCATATGGAGCTAGCAAGTTGGCTAATCTGCTATTCACCTTCGAATTAGAGCGCTTGGCTAGTTCAAAAGATTGGGGCATTAAGGCAATCGCCGCCCATCCTGGATATTCAAATACAAATCTCCAAAGTGTCGCACCGAAGATGAAGGGGAATATTTGGGAAGAGCGAGGTACTGCATTTATGAATGGAGTAATCGCACAATCTGCTTCTCGCGGAGCACTTCCTACGCTCTGCGCTGCAACTTTCCCAAACCTCTACGGCGCTTCATTTATTGGACCTGATGGTTTGTTGGAGATGCGTGGCTATCCAAAAGCTGTTCGTGCACGCTCAATTGCTTACGATCAAGAGCTTGCGAATAATCTATGGAAAGTAAGTGAAGAGTTAACTGGCGTAGTTTGGCGGTAATCTACGCACATGCATGAGGCGTACGACATCCACCACGTCCAAGAGAAGTGGTTACCGATTTGGGATGAGATAGCGCCATTTCGTTCAGGCAGGAAAGACGACCCTCGCCCCAAGAAATATGTGCTTGATATGTTCCCTTACCCTTCCGGGGATCTTCACATGGGGCATGCCGAGGCCTATGCGCTCGGAGATGTGATCGCTCGTTACTGGGTTCAAAAAGGATTCAATGTAATGCATCCAATTGGATGGGATGCCTTCGGTTTACCGGCCGAAAATGCGGCCATAAAACGGAATGAAGATCCAAGTGTTTGGACATACGAGAACATCAATACCCAACGAGCATCAATGCGACGTTACGCATGTTCCTTTGATTGGGATCGAGTTCTTTATACCTGCGATCCAGAGTATTACCGTTGGAACCAATGGATTTTCCTCAAACTATTTGAGCGGGGTCTTGCTTACCGTAAAGACTCAGCGGTCAATTGGTGTCCCGATTGCCAGACAGTCCTCGCAAATGAACAGGTTGTTGCTGGACTCTGTGAGCGTTGTGATAACCCTGTCACCAAGAAGAAGTTGAATCAGTGGTACTTCAAAATCACAGATTACACGGAGCGTTTACTTGCCGACATGGAGCAATTAGAAGGTAAGTGGCCGGAGAAAGTTTTGACGATGCAGCGCAACTGGATCGGTAAGTCAACTGGTGCTGAGGTGAAATTTGCAATTGAAGGAAGAGATCAACCTGTAGTCATCTACACAACGCGGCCCGATACGCTCTACGGTGCAACTTTCATGGTGGTTGCAGTTGATAGTGAACTTGCACGCGAACTTGTTGTGGGAACGAATGTGGAATCAAAGTTCAATCAGTACTTCGATTCCGTTAAGGCCGCCAGCGATATCGATCGACTATCAACCGAGCGCCCCAAAACTGGTGTATTTCTAGAGCGATACGCAATCAATCCGGTGAATGGTGAGCGGATTCCAATCTGGGCTAGCGATTATGTTCTAGCTGATTATGGAACTGGGGCGATCATGGCTGTGCCGGCGCATGATCAGCGCGATCTCGATTTTGCCCGAGCAATGAAGCTTCCGGTTCGCGTTGTCGTTGAAACCGAAGGTGAGGATCCAGCTCTATCAGGCATCGCAACCGATGGCGATGGAAAAATGATTAACTCTGGTTCGCTCAATGGTTTGGACACATCCTCTGCGATAACGAAGGTCATTAAAGAATTAGAAGCAAAGGACCTAGCAAAGGCCTCACAGAACTACCGCCTCCGTGATTGGTTGATCTCACGCCAGCGTTATTGGGGAACTCCGATCCCCATAATCCATTGCGAGAAGTGTGGCGAGGTTCCAGTCCCTAGTGATGAGCTACCGGTCCGCTTACCTGATTCCAAGACTGTCGACCTGAAGCCGAAGGGAAGTTCACCACTTGCCACAGCATCTGATTGGCTAAATGTGAATTGTCCAAAGTGTGGAGCTCCTGCGCTTCGTGACACAGACACGATGGATACATTCGTGGATTCATCCTGGTACTTCCTTCGCTACACGAGCGTTGATAAACACGATCGCCCCTTTGATCTAGATGAAGTAAAGACCTGGTTACCGGTCGATCAATACGTCGGCGGCGTGACGCACGCGATTCTCCATCTTCTTTACTCGCGTTTCTTCACCAAAGCGCTATTCGATATGGGACTCGTAGATTTC
Organism: uncultured Clavibacter sp.; assembly: GCA_964521265.1. Taxonomy (GTDB): domain Bacteria; phylum Actinomycetota; class Actinomycetes; order Nanopelagicales; family Nanopelagicaceae; genus MAG-120802. Next base: position 16,707 of record CAZFQY010000016.1, on the reverse strand, counting down.
ACCGAACCATTCACCCGTCTTTTGAACCAAGGCATGGTGATCATGGATGGCTCAGCGATGAGCAAGAGTCGGGGAAATCTAGTGCGCCTATCAGATGAGTTAGAGCGACATGGGGTTGATGCGATCCGTTTATCTATGGTTTTTGCTGGACCTCCCGAAGATGATGTGGATTGGGCCGATGTATCGCCCTCGGGTTCAGTTAAGTTCTTAAATCGCGCGTGGAGACTTTCCGGAGATGTAACAAGTAATCCCGGGATTGACTTCAAATCGGGTGATCTTGCCTTGCGCAAAGTCACTCATAAGGCTTTACATGACATCTCATTTGCCGTGGAATCCTTCAGATTCAACGTCGCGGTAGCTCGCATTATGGAGCTGGTAAACGCAACGCGAAAAGCGATTGATTCGGGTTGTGGACCGTCCGACCCAGCTGTTAGGGAGGCCGCGGAAACGGTTGCAATTTCTCTCTCCTTGATCGCTCCTTACACGGCTGAAGAGATGTGGGAGCGCCTTGGACATAAGCCTTCAGTAGCTCTCGCTGGCTGGCCAACAGTTGACTCCTCTCTTCTCGAAGAGGATTCAGTAACTGCAATCTTTCAGATCAATGGAAAGATCAAGGCGCGCGTGGAGGTCTCTCCAAGCATTAGCGATAAAGAGTTAGAAGAAATGGCCTTGAGCGACGCTTTGATAAGAGGTGAGTTAGCAGGAGCGGCGCCAAAAAAGGTGATCACCAAAGCTCCTAAATTTGTGAATATCGTTCTTTAAAATCCACAAGCAACAAAGTACTTTGATTGAGCGTTCTTTTTCCCTGCTCTTATTCGCCCATGAACTCATTAAAAGAGAGATTTGAAGAGCTGAAGTTACATACATTGGATTACTCAACAGAGCAGAAGCGAGCTGTAGTGGCTCTTGCATTTCTAGCTATTGGTATTGCTGGGTTTCTATTTATGGCATCTCGAGGAGAAGCCGTAGAGCCACCCGCAATTAAAGTGATTGAGAGCGTTCCCTCAAAAATGCTGCTCGTGCATGTAGCTGGAGAGGTAAAGAAGCCAGGGGTCTACCCAGTAATCGATGGATCTCGAGTTGTAGATGCGATCTCTGCAGCCGGGGGTGCGAAGAAAGGAGTAGATCTATCTCAGATAAATCTGGCGCGCAAAGTAGTAGATGGTGAACAGATCTATCTCGGAGAGAAGAGAGAGAAGAAGAGCGGTCGCGCAGGAAAGAATTTCACGGGTACTGTTTATGTAAATCGAGCCAGCGTTGCTCAATTCGACTCACTATCGGGAATCGGTCCAGTTCTTGCTAAGCGGATTGTCGACTACCGAAGCGCGAATGGTCCGTTTGTCGACATCGCCGACTTACAGAAAGTACCGGGGATCGGGGAAAAGACCTTCGAAAGGATCAAGACGCGGCTCTCTCTTTGAAGAATCCCGCTAAGAGCTACCAATCTCTTGCTCTTGCAATTGGAATTTGGTCTGGAATTGCAATCGCTGATCTTCTCTCATTAAGTGCGCTCCTCGTCATTCCCATCTTGGCGTTCTTTCGCAGACACGCACTTGCTCCGGTCCTGCTCGCGACGGTAACCGGAGCCTTGACATTATTGATCCATGTAGCCGCTTTAGATAAAAATCCCATAAATGATCTTGTCGGTTCGAAAGTCGAAATCGCAGGAGTAGTAAGTAGTGAGCCGAATAAGACTCGTCAGCGCGTAATCGGGTCAAGGCTTACATCATCGAAGATGACATTCACAATGAGGGCTGAATACGTATCCTTCAATGGAAATACCCAGCGGATTCGGATTCCTATCCGGGTGATAATCGATGGTGAAGCCTTGCTCTTTCCTGGTGAACGGATTGAACTAGCTGGAGAATTGATTGAATCAAAAGAGCGGAGGGTCGCGGCCTTATTGTTTGGCGAACCTGCTTCTCTGGAGAAAGTCAGCTCACCATTCGCGCTACGAGCATTGGAACGAGTTCGCATTGAATTACGCAATGAGACTTCGAAGGTAGGTGCAGACTCAGCTGCGCTAATCCCAGGGATGGTTATTGGCGATACCTCGTTACAGAGTAGAGCTCTAACTGAATTAATGCTTAGAGCGGGCCTGTCACACCTCACCGCCGTTAGCGGTGCAAACTTTGCAATAGTCAGCGCCTTCATATTCGCCCTGATAGCGGTCTTCGTTCCAAATCGAAGAATTCAAGTAACCATTACGATCTTGGCGCTATTCGTCTTTGTCTTATTGGTTAGACCGACACCCTCTGTGCTCCGAGCGGGTGTAATGGCTCTCGTTTTTTTGATTTCAAAATTGAGTGGCCGAAGAAATGTAGGCGCGAGCTCATTGGCGGTTGCGATCTCAATTCTCCTTTTGATCAACCCATTCCAGGCTTTCGAAGCGGGGTTTATCTTGAGCGTCCTTGCCACAGCAGGATTGATTTTCTTCGCCCCCATAGTTGCCGCTCGAATCCCGGGCCCAAGATTCACCGGGGAATTGATATCGATTCCAACAGCAGCAACGCTCTTCTGTGCCCCGTATTTGATGTTGATCTCAGGTAGCTTGAACGCGGGGTCCATCTTGCTAAATATTTTGGCGGCACCAGTCGTTCCATTCGTGACGGTCGTGGGCTTTGTGGCAACTCTTGCAGTAGTCCCATGGGCAGAATTAGCTAGATCGCTACTGGAAATAGCAAACCTAGGGGCAAGCTGGATTCTCTTCGTTGCTTCTTGGAGTGAGTCGATGCCCTCGATAATCACAAGTGCTCCCGCGATGATCCTGCTTGGTTCTTCAATCGCAGTCTTGAGGATCTTTGGTGCTCGCGTTGCCGGAGTATTTCTACTATTAATGATCGCTCTAGGCACAAGCCAGAGGTTTGTTTTCCCGGGTAGCGATTGGCGCATAGGCCAATGTGATGTCGGCCAAGGCGATGCCTTACTAGTAAATCTGGGCGGCGATTCTGCAATCCTCTTTGACGCTGGGCCTGATCCGCAACTACTAGATCGCTGCTTAGAACTCTTCGATATCAAGCGGCTGCCTCTAGTCGTTATAAGTCATATTCATGCTGATCACTATCAAGGATTAGAAGGAATTGGCCAAAGGCATATTGGCGAGATTTGGAGCAATAGAAAATTAGAATCAATACCCTCACGCGTGGTGAGAAGTGGTCTGCAATCACAGATTGGAGCAGCCAAGATTGAGATTCTTTGGCCTGAAACTGGAGAGGAGAGTTTTACATCGGTTGAAGGTGATGGTTCTGCTGAAAATAATCGGAGCGTGGTAGCAGTGGTCGAGATAGATGGCGTTCGCACTCTGGTCACAGGCGATATCGAGCCAGGAGTTCAGAGAGAGCTTTTAGACGAATCATTGGGAATCGATGTAATCAAAGTCCCGCACCATGGCTCTAAATACCAAGAGCTCGACTTCTTCAATGGAGCAAGAGTCTTTCTTGTAAGCGTTGGAAGAAACTCTTACGGACACCCAGATATCGGGCTAATATCAAGGCTAGAACGTTTAGGCCGCGTCTTTCGGAGCGATTTGGATGGTTCAATTGCTCTGAGTTGGAGCAGAGCTGCTTCAGAGAAGCCGATATTCTCTGCGCGTCTTCTTGGAAAGGAGTGGTGGCGAATAGCATGGCACTAAATCCACTTCTCTTGATCCATGGGGGAGAAGCCGCTCTCTCGGATCGCGCGCTAAACGAAGCTCTATCGGCGCGAAAAGATTTTGAGCGCACCACTCTTGATGGCGGGGAATTGGAGGTAGGCCGCTACGGTGAAGTAATCGCGCCCTCCCTATTCTCCGAAAAACGCGTAATTATTGTTAAAGATCTTCAGGATGTTGCCGCAGAAGTAGGGGAGGAGATCCTCGAGAGTTTCGATGCAATAGACCCAAACACTCACTTAATCTTCATTCATCGAGGTGGAGTGAAGGGCAAAGGTCTAGTAGAGAAGATAAAGAAACTGAAGGCTGAGTATGTCGCCTGCGAACCGTTGAAAAAGCAGAGCGAAAAAGAGGAGTTTGTTCGCCAAGAGTTTGCTCGACATGGACGGAAGATCTCGAATTCGGCAGTTCAAGCCTTAGTAAGTGCAACTGGAAGTGACACTCGTGAACTGGCGGCTGCATGTAGTCAGATTTCTTTTGATACCAATGCCGGTAAATCTGTTATAGACGAAGGGGACATCGCTAACTACTACCAAGGAAGAGTAGAGGCGACTGGATTTGATGTTGCCGATGCAGTAATTGCTGGTGATGTACAAGGCACTTTGATCTCATTGCGAAACGCCTTAGATACCGGAACTGATCCGGTGATGATCGTTTCTGCAGTTGCTAATTCGGTGCGCGCTCTGGCAAAAGTCTCGGACTTGCCGAGAAATGCGAAGTCATTTGAGGTTGCTGGAAAACTTGGGATGGCGCCATGGCAGATCGATAAAGCCCGCAGGCAACTAGCGAGGTGGCGCCCCGGAATGATCACATTTGCCATTCAGGAATTGGTCCGAGCCGATGTTGGCGTTAAAGGAGGAGAGGCCGCTCCGATTTATGCCCTCGAGAGAGCCATGGTTTCGATAGCGAGAAATGTCGCCTCCGGGGGCTCGGTTTGAGCCTTCCATAGGGCTGCTGATACCCTTCGGCGCTCGTATAAACGGGTAAAAGGCATGTAAAGGAAGGCAGTTTCGTGGCAAATATCAAGTCTCAGATCAAGCGGATCAAGACCAATGAGAAGGCAAGACTTCGCAACAAGTCGGTCCGTTCCTCTTTCAAGACTGCTATTCGTCGCTTCCGCGATGCCCTAACTGCTGGTGATACCAAGGTGATTGCTACTGAGTTGAAGACCGCTTCACGTGAGTTAGATGTTGCGGTTTCAAAGGGTGTAATCCATGCCAACCAAGCTGCGAACAAGAAGTCGGCTATGGCAAAAGCTGCCCATAAAGCCGGCGTTCGCTAAACCCTTCATCAAAAAGAACTAGGCGGACGAGCGATGCCCGCTATTCCTTTAAACAAAGCGCCACAGCCCTCAAAGACCGACCCTGCGCAGATTCGAAATTTCTGCATCATCGCACATATCGATCACGGTAAGTCGACTCTTGCCGATCGAATGCTCGGCATAACTGGCGTCGTTGAAGCAAGAAACATGCGTGCGCAATATCTAGATCGAATGGATATCGAGCGTGAGCGCGGTATCACTATCAAAAGCCAAGCAGTCAGACTTCCATGGCGCTCAGGTCTAGATGGCAAGGATTACATTCTCAATATGATCGACACTCCAGGCCATGTTGATTTCACCTATGAGGTCTCAAGATCGCTCGCTGCATGTGAGGGCGCGATTCTTTTAGTGGATTGCGCACAAGGCATCGAAGCTCAGACGCTGGCAAATCTCTATCTCGCAATGGAGAACAACTTAACAATCATCCCAGTCCTCAACAAGATCGACCTTCCTGCTGCACAACCAGATAAATTCGCAGAAGAACTCGCGAAGTTGATTGGCTGTCAACCTTCTGATTGCCTTCGTGTATCGGGCAAAACTGGGGCGGGCGTCGAAGAGCTCTTGGATCAGATTGTTGCCCAAATTCCTGCACCAACAGGATCTGCAGATTCACCACCACGTGCGCTTATCTTCGACTCTGTTTATGACACCTATAGAGGTGTAGTCACTTATGTAAGAGTCTTTGATGGCAAGCTCTCTCCTAGAGAGCAGATTCAGATGGTCTCCACCGGAGTACGCCACGAACTCCTCGATATCGGCGTGATCTCACCCGAGCCGGTATCTAGCGCAGGAATTGGCGTCGGCGAGGTTGGTTATCTAATTACTGGAGTTAAGGATGTCCGTCTCTCCAGAGTCGGAGATACCGTGACTTCCTATCACAACCCAGCAAAAGAGGCGCTCTCGGGATACAAAGATCCGAAGCCAATGGTCTTCTCGGGTCTATATCCAATCGATGGCGATGACTATCCGATCCTTCGCGATGCTTTAGATAAATTGCAATTAAATGATGCCGCCCTTGTGTACGAACCAGAAACATCAGTCGCACTTGGATTCGGATTCAGATGCGGCTTCTTAGGACTGTTACATATGGAGATTGTCCGAGAGCGCCTAGAGAGAGAGTTCAACCTCTCACTTATCTCCACCGCTCCTAACGTTGTTTATCGGGTATTCCTCGAAGATGGAAGTGAGAAAATTGTTACAAATCCGAGTGAATACCCAAATGGAAAAGTATCAAAAGTATTGGAGCCAATCGTAAAGGCGACGATTCTCTCGCCCTCTGATTACATCGGAACCATCATGGAGCTCTGCCAGTCAAGGCGCGGAGTTTTGGGAGGAATGGATTACCTCTCGGAGGATCGCGTTGAAATCCGCTACACCTTGCCGTTAGCTGAAATCGTCTTTGACTTCTTTGATCAGTTGAAGTCCCGCACAAAGGGATATGGATCCCTCGATTATGAACCGGTAGGAGAAGCTGAGGGAGATTTAGTGAAGGTCGACATCCTTCTGCAGGGCGATACTGTCGATGCTTTCAGTTCAATAGTGCACCGCGAGAAGGCTTACCCATATGGCGTCATGATGACGACGAAGTTAAGGGAGTTAATCCCAAGGCAACAATTCGAAGTTCCTATCCAGGCTGCAATCGGTGCGAAGATCATTGCTCGTGAAAATATTCGCGCGATCCGCAAAGACGTTCTTGCAAAGTGCTACGGCGGAGATATAACCCGTAAGAGAAAACTCTTGGAGAAGCAGAAAGAGGGCAAGAAGCGTATGAAGATGGTGGGACGCGTCGAAGTTCCTCAAGAAGCATTCATCGCGGCACTCTCTACTAATACGGATGGCGAAAGTGGAAAGAGCAAGAAGTAGCGCAAATCCTGCGCTCTCCTTCTATATCCATATTCCATACTGCTCGAAACGGTGTGGTTATTGCGATTTCAATACTTACACCCCTCAAGAGCTCAATTCGGCGAATCTCTCGTTGATAACGACTCCATACATCGACGCAGTTCTAGCGGAGATCGAATTAGCGAAGGGCAAGGTCGGAGCTGTTTCAGTTCCCACCATCTTTTTCGGTGGTGGAACCCCTTCTCTCATGCCAGCTGAGGAGATCGCCCGAGTCATCAGGAAGATAAGTTCGGAATTCAACTTAGAAAGTGGCGCAGAGATAACTCTAGAGGCCAATCCAGATACATTGACCAGGTCCTATCTGGAGGAGTTAGCGGCCGCTGGAGTCACTCGCATCTCGATGGGCATGCAGTCCGCAGTTCCACACGTCCTATCTGCTTTGGACCGTACACATAATCCAGAGAATGTCGTAAGCGCTTGCGAGCTCATCAGATCAGTTGGAATTGAGCATCTAAGTGTTGATTTGATCTACGGAGTACCAGGGGAATCGATTTCGGATTGGCGCACTACTTTCGAGAGCGCACTCGCACTACCGATAGACCACATAAGTGCCTATGCGCTGATTGTAGAAGCGGGCACAAAGCTCGCTGCACGTTTGAAGCGCGGCGAATTGGAGATGCCACCCGATGACGAAACTGCTGAAAAGTATCTAATCTTCGATGAAGCGGCAGAAGCAAGCGGGTTCAAATGGTATGAATTGAGTAATTGGGCAAAGCCCGGCGGAGAGTGCAAGCACAACATTTCATATTGGAATGGCTCTTATTGGTGGGGAGTAGGGCCAGGCGCACATTCTTATCTAGAGGGCAGAAGATGGTGGAATGTAAAGCATCCAAATACATATCAGAGCGCTCTGCAGAACGGTAAGTCACCAGAGGCAAGTAGCGAACTTCTGACAGATGAAAACATGCGGGATGAATTTCTAATGCTTCAAATTAGGATGAGTGAAGGAATCCCATTGGCAGATCTGTCAGAGACTGAGATAGAGAAAGTCGCCCGATTTCGGGATTCCGGTCACATCGAAGATGAGGGTTGGGAAGCCGGAATTCTGATCCTGTCGAGAACAGGTCGGCTCATCGCCGATCGAATCGTGCGCGAAATGCTGGTGTAGTAACTTCACTTCCTATGCAGACAGCTCATACCGTAATCACCCTCCTTCTTGCGGTGATATTCCTTATCGCAGGGCTCTCCAAGGCAAGTGGAAGCTCCGCGGGCCTATCGGGCACGCGAGATATAAATTTCCCTGATGGCTTCGCTCGCCTCATCGGATTCTTCGAGACGCTCTCTGCCCTGAGTTTGTTGATCGGGTTCGCGCTGAAGAATGATGATCTGAAGATTTACGGGTTTATCTTTCTCTGGGTCATTATGGCCGGTGCGATCTTCTTCCACTTTCGGGCAAATAAAGCGAAGACTGCATTCCCAGCAATGTTCCTCTTGATCCTGACGACCTTCGGTATCGCGACCATTTAGAGGTCTTGAGAATGGGATTGAACAAGGAATCTGATATGGACACCCGCCAGTTAGAGATCTTGCGTGCGATTGTCGATGAATATGTAGCAACAGAGGAGCCGGTCGGATCTAGGGCGATCGCTGAACGTCATGTCCTAGGTATCTCGCCAGCAACGATAAGAAACGAGATGTCGGTTCTAGAGAGCGCTGGCTTGATCACGCAACCCCATACGAGTGCGGGCAGAATTCCAACCGATAAGGGTTACCGAATCTTCGTCGACAAGCTTGCCAAGGTGAAGCCCCTATCATCGGCTGAGCGACGGGCAATAGAAACTTTCCTTGAGGGTGCTAACGATCTTGATGATGTCGTGATGCGCACGGTGCGACTCCTTGCTCAGGTCACCAAGCAGGTCGCGGTCGTTCAGTACCCATCGCTCACAAAATCAAAGGTGCGCCATATTGAATTGGTGGCACTGAACCAGACTCGAATCATGTTGGTTTTGATCACAAATACTGGTCGAGTAGAACAGCGCGTTTTGGAACTTCCTCATCCAATCTCTGATCAAATGCTAGGTGATCTTAAGAATCGATTGAATTCAATGGTGGCCGGGCGAAACATGGCTGATGTATCTAATTCACTTGAGAGTCTTCTTGAAGCCTTCCCTCGAGATGAACGGACATCTGTAGCGCTCATAATCTCTAACCTGATCGAGATGTCTTTGGAGAGAGCCGAGGAACGGGTAGTTATTGCTGGCACTGCTAATTTGGCGCGATCAGGTGACGCATCTTCTTCCGATATCCACGCAGTCCTTGAAGCGCTAGAGGAGCAAGTTGTACTGCTTAGATTGTTGAGTGATTCCGGGGATTCGATGCGGGTGCGCATCGGAACCGAGCAGCCCGACAAGAGTTTGAAGAGCACGAGTCTGGTTAGCATGGGATATGGCGATGATGGGAATTCTCTTGGTGCGCTCGGCGTTATTGGCCCTACGCGGATGGACTACTCCGCATCTATGTCGGCGGTGCAAGCAGTAGCTCGCTACGTAGGTAGATTCTTAACTGAGGGCAAATAATGGCTGATCATTACCAGACACTCGGCGTTGATCGTGGCGCATCAGCTGACGAAATTAAACGCGCTTATCGAAAATTAGCTCGCGAGATGCATCCTGATGTGAATCCAGATCCAAAAGTGCAGGATCGTTTCAAAGAGGTAACCGCTGCATACGAAGTATTAAGTGATCCGGAGAAACGTAGTTCCTACGATCGAGGCGGTGACAGCTTCTCTGGTTTTGGAGGAGGGTTTGGCGGCTTCAGTGACATCATGGATGCATTCTTTGGAGGCGGTGGCGCTCCACGAGGACCACGCCCAAGGATGCGTCAGGGCCAAGATGCGCTAATTCGCGTTGAGATTGACTTAAACCAAGCATGTTTCGGCGTCTCTAAATCTATTGGGGTTGAAACTGCTGTCATCTGCGACAAATGCGGTGGCGATGGATGTGAAGCGGGAAGTTCACCGCGTACTTGCGATATCTGTAAAGGGCGAGGCGAAGTTCAGCAGGTAACCCGTTCATTTATCGGCCAAGTGATGACATCTAGACCATGTGGCACTTGCCAAGGCTTTGGCACCGTCATTCCAAATCCATGTCGCGAATGTGATGGCGATGGAAGAGTGCGGGCAAAGCGAAATATCGATGTGAAGATCCCTGCCGGAGTAGAGACTGGAAATCGAATTCAACTGAGCGGACAGGGCGAAGTCGGAGCAGGCGGTGGACCTGCAGGAGATCTATATGTAGAGATAATCGTTGCTGAGCATGATTTCCTTGTTCGCGATGGCGAGAACCTACATCTTCAATTGAATGTTCCGATGACCGGTGCAGCCCTTGGGACGAATATGAAGGTCGAAACGCTAGATGGCGAGATAGAGGTAGCGATCCGTCCTGGCACCCAGAGCGGTGAGATGATCCCGATCAAAGGTCAGGGCATGACTCGATTAAGAAGTGGAACCCGTGGCGATTTGTACGTTCATGTAAATGTCGAGATTCCAACGAAACTATCGAAAGCTGAGTCAGAGTTACTCAAATCATTCGCTGAGCTTCGCGGCGAGAAAACCAGCGGTGGACAGGTACGGCGAAATAGCGACTCCGGACTCTTCTCCAAATTCAAAGAAGCGTTTAGAGGTTAGATGCTTCCGTTATTTATTGTTGAGAACATCCCCGATCGCGGCGATCTAGTAATCGAGGGTGAAGAAGCGCACCATGCTGGATCGGTTGCGAGAGTTAAGGTCGGAGAGCGCATTGCTGTCACAAATGGAGTGGGACGGCGCGCGGAAGTCGAAGTACTAGATATCAATAAACGAAATATCGGCTGCCGCATAATCGATGTGAGTGATGAAGCAAGACCAAAGACGATTCTGACGGTCATACAGGCTCTCACCAAAGGTGATCGCGCCAGAGAGACGATTGAACTATTAACTGAAGGCGGAGTGGACTTAATCGTCCCTTGGTCTGCATCACGTTCAATCGGTCAATGGAAAGAGGATAAAGACTCGCTCTCTAAGTGGCGTTCCTGGGCAAGAGAGGCGACCAAGCAATCTCGACGAAGTTGGATCCCTCAAGTTCTGGATATACACACTACCTCTCAGGTAAAAGAGCGAATCGAGGATGGAGAATTCACGCTGATGCTTCATGAAGCCGGATCGAAGAAGTTCTCTGAGGTTGTTAACGGCAGAGCTCCTCGTGAAATCAACTTGATAATTGGACCTGAGGGTGGAATCTCAGATGATGAAGCTGCACTCTTTGAAAAGGCCGGAGCGCAATCGGTTGTGCTTGGTAAACCAGTCTTTCGATCAGCGCATGCTGGCGTCGCGGCTCTGGCAGCTGTTCAAAGTGGATTCGGAATCTGGTAGAACTAAGGTATGAGTTGTATCTTCTGCAAGATTGTCGCTCGAGAAATTCCTGCAAACCTTCTCGTTGAGAATGAAAATCTGATTGCTTTTCCAGATATCAACCCTCAGGCTCCAACGCATATCTTGATTGTTCCCAAGTTACATGTAGAAAATGCTGCAGAACTAGCGGAGAGCGCGCCATCTGTTCTTTCGGAAGTATTCAGAACAGCTAAGAATCTTTCAGAGGAACTTGGATTACCTGGATATCGCACCGTCTTTAATACTGGAGCAGAAGCGGGACAATCAGTTTTTCACGCTCATTTACATCTACTGGGTGGACGAGCCTTTGGCTGGCCTCCCGGTTAGAGGAAGCACGGCTAGAATGGGGCTAATGGAGAGAACGGTTCTAACGCTTCCCGAGGACATCCCAAGCGTTGCATTGACGGGACCAAATGATTCTTACGTTCGCGCTATTGAAAAGGCCTTTCCTGAAGTAGCAGTCACTGTTCGTGGAAATGAAGTGATCCTTCGTGGAGATGCTGCTTCCATTCAGAACGTCCAGAAGCTCATTGCGAACTTTCTCTCTGTTGTGCGCGCCGGACAGCCCCTTAGCGATGATGCGGTACGGCGTTCAATCGCAATGATTTTGGGAGACGGGAATGAATCTCCGGCTGAGGTCTTGACGCTAAACATACTTAGCAATCGTGGTAAGACGATCCGTCCTAAGACTGTAAACCAGAAACGATATGTTGATGCTATCGATAAGAACACCATTACTTTTGGAATTGGTCCTGCTGGAACTGGTAAGACCTATCTTGCGATGGCGAAAGCAGTCCAAGCTCTTCAGTCCAAGCAAGTTAATCGAATCATTCTCACGCGCCCAGCTGTAGAAGCGGGGGAGCGATTAGGTTTTCTCCCTGGAACGCTCCATGAAAAAATCGATCCATACCTAAGACCCCTCTTCGACGCGCTCCATGACATGTTGGACCCCGATGCAATCCCTAGGTTGATGTCATCTGGAACCATAGAAGTTGCTCCGCTTGCTTACATGCGCGGAAGAACGCTTAATGACTCCTACATAATCCTCGATGAAGCCCAGAACACCTCACCGGAGCAGATGAAAATGTTCCTCACGCGCCTGGGGTTTGGATCGAAGATGGTCGTTACGGGAGATATCACCCAGATCGACCTACCGAATCATCAGGAATCTGGTCTGCAGATCGTTCGATCAATTCTTGAGGGGATAAATGACATTGCATTTATGGATCTAACTTCCGAGGATGTTGTCCGCCATAGGTTAGTAAGTGAGATTGTCGATGCATACGGAAGATTTGATTCCGAGTTAGGTGGAAATCGCGCAGCTCGTCGCGCCAATAAACCACGCTCCCTAAGGAGTGATCGCTAACCACAGCATTTCGCTGCCGGCGCTATGAATATTGAACTTACCAACCTTGCCACAGTTAAATGCGACGAGGGTCGGATAAAGGGCGTTGCCAGCTATGCGCTAGGACGCCTCGGAATTCATCCTGATTCTGAATTGAGCATCTCACTTGTAGATGAAGCCGAGATGACTTCGCTCCATCTTCAGTGGATGGACGAGCCTGGCGCTACGGATGTCCTTTCATTTCCCATGGATGAAATGAAGCCAAATTCAGCGACTGAAGGCCCGGGCGTATTGGGCGATATCGTTCTCTGCCCGAGTTACGCGCAGCGACAGGCCAAGGAGGCTGGTCATTCTCTCCAAGATGAGTTGGAGCTTCTTACGGTGCATGGCGTTCTTCATTTACTTGGTTACGACCATAGAGAGAGCGAAGAACAGCGAATCATGTTCTCAATTCAAGATGAGTATCTGAAAGGTTGGCGGATTCAAGCGTGAGTATTCTGGTAATTGCGATAGTGGTGGCACTTCTTCTCTTTGCGGGCTTTCTTGCCGGAAGTGAGAGTTCTATCAATTCGATCTCTCGAGTCTTTGTCGAAGAGCTAGAGAGCAAGTCCTCAAAGCGCGCTGCCTGGGTTCAACGAGTTCTCTCCGAGCCAGCAAGATATTTAAATGTCGTCCTCTTCGTCCGCAAAGCGGCTGAGCTGGGAGCGACAGTAATCGTGGCTGAAGCGCTGATTGACCAGTTTGAGTCACTTGCAATGGCTATGAGTATCTCTGTCGGTGTGATGCTAGTTCTCTCATTTGTTGTTGTCGGCGTGGGGCCAAGAACTCTAGGAAAACAACATGCAGGTGCGTGGATTGTCCCAGCGAGCATTACTGCCGTAATACTTTCGAAGATACTTGGACCGATCACGACGCTCTTGATTGCTATCGGAAATGCGATTACACCTGGAAAAGGCTTCAAGACTGGACCCTTTGCGAATGAGGCAGAACTTAGAGATCTTGTAGATCAAGCCCACGAGAGAGGCCTAGTAGAAGAATCAGAGCACGAGATGATTCACTCGGTATTCGAACTTGGCGACACTCTGGTTCGTGAATTGATGGTTCCTCGCACAGAGATGGTCTGGATTGAAGGAAGCAAGAACCTTCGACAAGGTCTCTCGTTGGCGCTCCGTTCAGGATTCACTCGAATCCCGGTCATTGGCGAGAATCTGGACACGATCATCGGAATCGCATACGTGAAGGATCTAGCTAAGCGAACCCATGAATACCGCGAATCTGAACAGACTGAATTGGTCTCCGAGCACATCAGACCTGCAACATTTATTCCAGAGACTAAGACCGCTGCAGAACTTCTTAAAGAGATGCAACGAGATCAGATACATCTAGCGATTGTTGTAGATGAATATGGTGGAACAGCAGGGCTCATCACGATTGAGGATCTTCTAGAGGAGATTGTTGGCGAGATTGCCGACGAGTATGACGATGACCTTGAAGAGATTGAGTGGCTAGAAGAGGGAGTCAAGGCCCGTGTTTCGGCGAGACTTCACCTTGAAGATCTAGCTGACCATCTTGAAATAGAGATGGAAAAGGAAGAATTAGAAGATGTCGACACTGTTGGCGGATATATGGCAAAACTCTTAGGTCGCGTCCCGATTCCTGGCAGCGAGATAGAACTACAGGGGTGGAAGATCACAGCGGAGCGACCTATTGGCAGAAGACATCGCATCGGCACGGTTCTCGTTGAGCGCGGCAGCACGGAAGTAAAGCCCTAAGGTTTGCCAATGCGAATTCTCCGTTTCACTCCGCCATCAGGTGCAAACCTAGGAAGTGATCCGTTATTTGGCGTGCTTGAAGATGAGAAGACTATTCGGGTATTAAATGGAGATCCGCTCTATGCCGGAGTCCAGTTGCGCGATGAGAGAGTTGCACTTGAGAGCGTTCGCCTACTGGCGCCTGTAATACCGAGAAGCAAGGTTGTCTGTGTAGGAAAGAACTATGCAGATCATGCGGCTGAGATGGGTGGCGAAGTTCCCAAGGAGCCGATTATCTTCTTAAAGCCAAACACATCTGTTATCGGGCCCAACGACATTATTAACTGGCCCGCTCAGAGCGAGCGAGTCGATCACGAAGCGGAATTGGCCGTTGTTATCTCTCGAATTTGCAAGGATGTTCCCAAAGAGCGATATCAAGATGTCATCTTCGGCTACACAATTGCAAACGATGTGACTGCTCGAGACATCCAGCAGCGCGATGGACAGTGGACGCGTGGAAAAGGTTTTGACACCTTCTGTCCGCTTGGCCCATGGATTGATACAGATTTCAAACCTGATAATCAAAAAATCACGGCAGAAGTAGCTGGTGAGATAAAACAGAGCGCGCGATTGAATGAGATGGTCTTCGATATCCCAACCATCATCAATTTCATCACTAGCGCTATGACGCTTCTTCCGGGAGATGTGATTCTTACTGGGACCCCTGCCGGAATCGGTCCAGTCGTACCTGGTAAGGAAGTTAAGATTGCCATTGAGGGATTGGGCGAATTGACGAATCGAGTATCTGCGCGTGGCTAATCAAAAGGAAATCCGTACGAGGTTTGCACCATCACCAACGGGCGATCTACATGTAGGAAATATCAGAACCGCCCTATTTGACTGGGCCTACGCTCGCCATACCGGTGGAAAGTTGATTTTCCGAATTGAAGATACCGATAGGGAACGCGTCACCGATGAATACATCGCCCGCGCGATAGACACCCTTAGATGGTTGGGGCTTAATTGGGACGAGGGCCCTGAAGTAGGCGGTCCTTATGGTCCATACCTACAGTCGCAGAGATTGGATATTTACACCGAGTGGGCCAATACCTTCTTGCGCAATGGCGATGCCTATAACTGTTATTGCTCAACCGAGGAGCTTGAGGCGAGACGTGAAGCGCAACGACAAGCCAATCAAGCACCTGGATATGACGGCAAGTGTCGAACTCTGACGAGCGCCGAGATTTCCAAGTATGAAGCCGAAGGGCGTAAGCCAGTAATCCGGATGCGAATGCCAGATGGCGAGACTCGGTTTACAGACCTAATCCGCGGAGAGGTTGTATTCGAACATAAATACGTCCCGGATTTCGTTCTGATGCGAGCCGATGGATCGCCTCTTTATACCTTGGCAGTTGCGGTGGATGACGTTTTGATGAAGGTTACACACGTGCTTCGTGGCGAAGATCTTCTCTCTTCAACGCCACGTCAGATTCGCGTTTATCAAGCGATGGGTGTTGCTCCTGCTGATTTCCCTGAGTTTGCACACCTTCCCTTCGTTATGGGGACCGATAATGCAAAGCTTTCAAAGCGAAACGGGGAAGTTTCGATAGCTTGGTATCGCGAAGAAGGATTTCTTCCTGAGGCGATATGTAATTACCTCGCCCTACTTGGTTGGTCTCCCGGTGATGATCGCGAGAACATCACTATGGATGAGTTGGTCCAACTCTTCACGATTGAGCGAGTGAATAGTTCACCAGCGCGCTTTGATATGAAGAAGTTAGAGGCAATTAATGGCGACAAGATAAGGGCGCTAGATATTGAGGACTTCCTCGAGCGCGCACTTCCGTTCCTTAAGAGCGCAGAAGTTATTAAGGGTACCGAGGATGAGATCTCACTAGTTCGTAAGGCCCTACCAATAATCCAGGAGCGGATTGTCAGGATGAGAGAAGTCGTCCCAATGCTCTCCTTCCTATTTACAGATGCTGTGAAATTCGATGAGGAGAGTGGAGCCAAAATCGCTGAGCCAGATTCTCAGAGAGTTGTAACTGCTGCGCTCGCTGCTCTCGATGGCCTAAAGGATTGGAGCCACCAAGAGATTGAAACTGCCTTAAGAGCTGCTTTGATCGATGGAATTGGCCTTAAGCCGCGAAATGCATTTGGCCCGGTAAGAATCGCTATTACTGGAAGCCATATCTCGCCTCCGCTATTTGAGTCCATGGAATTGCTCGGAAGAGAGCGCTGCCTTTCAAGGATGAAGAGCGCAGTTAGTTAAGCGCCTTTTCTCGGGGTATCCTTTACCGCTCGCGAGAGCGGGTCAATTTGGGGTATGGGGTAATTGGCAGCCCAGCTGATTCTGGTTCAGCTTGTCTAGGT
>CAZFQY010000015.1:6528-20350 GCA_964521265.1 uncultured Clavibacter sp. | reverse complement strand
TCAATCATCATCTTTCTAATTGGCTCTTTCCTAGCTGGCGCATCAACATCGATGGAACAACTCATCATCTTCAGGGCAATTCAAGGTTTAGGCGCCGGTGGTTTGATGGCGCTGACTTTCGTGATTGTCGGCGATATCGTTTCACCGAGAGAGCGGGGTAAATATCAAGGGCTATTCGGCGCCGTCTGGGGCCTTTCCTCGGTAGCAGGCCCGCTCCTCGGCGGTTTCTTCTCTGATCGCGGTGAGATCTTAGGAATTACTGGCTGGCGTTGGATTTTCTACATAAACCTTCCTTTCGGAATTCTTGCACTAGTAGTCACTTCATTGGTTCTTCATATCCCAAAGACAAAGCGGGAACATAAGATCGATTACCTGGGCGCGCTTCTAGTAGTGGCAGCGGTTGTCTTTGTGTTGGTGGGACTCTCCGTGCTTGGTCCGGAAAATGGTTGGAGCGACCCAAGTACTGTCGCAGCTCTATCTCTCGGTTCGGTGATTGTCGTGCTTTACATGTTCTGGGAGAAGCGAGCTGTAGAACCAATCTTGCCACTCTCTCTATTCAAGAACCACACCTTTACTCTGACATCCATAATTGGATTCATCATCGGAGCTGGAATGTTTGGCGCAATCATCATGCTCCCGCTTTATCTACAGATAGTCCAAGGTGCGACCGCCACCGAAGCAGGTCTCAAATTGATTCCTCTGATGCTAGGAATACTGACAGTCACAATCACAAGTGGGCGGATCATCACTAAGACCGGCAAATACAAGATATTTCCAATCCTAGGGACCATTACCATGAGCTTGGGATTACTTCTAATGACCCAGCTTGAAGTCGATACTCCATATTGGCAGTTATCAATCTACGCGGTGATAGTCGGCGCAGGTCTCGGTGCATCTATGCAGACCATCGTCATTGCGTTACAAAATGCCGTTGATTTCAAGGATCTGGGAATCGCAACGTCCTCAAATACCTTCTTCCGTTCCCTCGGTGGCGCGTTTGGCACCGCGATATTTGGCACGATTCTTAGCACTCAAATCGGCAAGAATCTCGAGAGCGGCTTCGCAACGCTCGCTGCCACTAACCCCGATAAGTTAGCTGCGGTGGATCCTTCGATCCTCTCTTCGCTTGAGAACAACACTGAAGCTATCGCTACTCTCCCGGTTGACGTGCAGAACACTGTCCTTGAGGCCTTTATGAACTCATTTCAAGTCGTGTTCTGGGCCGCCTTCCCAGTAGTCGCTATCGGATTCCTCTTCGCGCTCTTTCTTAGAGAAAAACCACTTCAAGATAGCCAAGAACATGCAACCGCTCGTCAAGATGCTGCCGGGGAGTCGATAGCTTGAAGTTGAACTCTCCATTCAAGGGACTTCCCCGTGAAGTTTCTGTACTAACCACGATCTCGTTCTTAGTTGCCATCGGATTCGGTCTCATAATTCCTGCTATCCCGATCTTCGCCCAAACTTTTGGTGTCACAAATACGCTGATTGGTTTGATCATTTCAAGCTTCGCCATCATGCGTTTTGTCTCCGGACTATTCTCCGGAAAGTTAGTGGATCGCTTCGGTGAACGTTTGGTACTTGGCTCAGGGCTCTTGATGGTCTCTGTATTCACGCTAGCCGCCGGCCTTGCGCAAACTTATGGACAATTACTTTTCTTCCGCACCGCTGGTGGGCTTGGCTCATCGATGTTCTCAGTCTCGGCTGGGGCGCTATTACTTCGAGTAGTAGGCGATGATCAACGTGGCCGAGCACAATCTCTATACAACGGTGGCTTTATCGCTGGAGGAGTTGCGGGTCCAGCTTTTGGCGGCGCACTTCTTGCCATTTCCCCACGCGCTCCCTTCTTCATATATACCGCGCTTTTGATCGTAGCTGGAACCGTCTCTTTGATCTTCTTGCATGAAAAGAGATTAGGTAATTCGAGTAAGTCAGTTGGTAACGATGGCCCTGCACTCACCATCCGAGAAGCGCTGAAAATTCGTCCATACTTGTACTCGCTCTTCCTTGCATTCTTGGGAAGTTGGATCTTCTTTGGAATGCGCTCCTCGATTCTTCCACTTTATGCAATTGATGATCTCGGAGTCTCGACAGCCGTGGTGGGACTTAGCTTCACTCTGGCGTTGATCGCTCAAGGAGCGGTGATGGTCAGAGCGGGCAAATATTCAGATAAGAACGGTCGCCGCCCCGTTATATTGATTGGTTTTGCGATCACCATGCTCTCGCTGATCCTTCTAACCCTCTCAACAAATGTCACCCTATATTTGATTTCGATGTTGGTTCTTGGACTTGGCGCAGGATTTGCCACATCTGCAGGAGCGATAGTTGGTGATGTGATTAAAGGGAAAAGTGGAAAGGTATATGCCTTCTGGCAGATGGCTGGCGACGCTGGAATGATGGTTGGACCGCTACTTCTAGGAGTTGTTGCTGACCTATTCACTTACCGGACAGCCGTACTTGTGAGTGCGCTGGTCTTCTCGTTAGCGATTCTTATCGCAATAAGAATCCCCGAGACCAATACCGCTCGTCTCGGGGATTCTGCTAAACCGCAGTTACGCGAGGATTAATCGTTACCGCCGCGCAAGATCGCCAATAGGCGCAAGATTTCCAGATACAACCAGACAACGGTCATAACCAGACCAAAACCAGCGCGCCATGACTCTTCCTGTGGAAGACCCATGCGAACTCCCTGTTCTGCTTGATCAAAATCCAAGATCAAGAAGAAGCTAGCGAGCGCGACGCCTGCCATCGCAAGCATCGGACCAAAGACGCTTAGTGAGTAGAGGCTGCCGCCGCCAAGGAGAACGCTTATCAAGCTTCCCAATCCAAGAAGGAGATAGCCGAGAGTTGCGCCGATCAACACCTTTGTGAACTTAGGAGTCGCACGGAGGCGACCGCTCTTATACAAGAAGAGCATTCCAACGAAGGCGGCAACTGTTGCAACGACTGCTTGCTGAACGATTCCTGGGTAGAAGAGTTCAAAAGTCTTGCTCAAGATTCCAAGTACGAGGCCTTGGAAGACAGCGTAAGTGACATAGAGAGCAGGACGGACCTTCTTGCTGAATGCGCCAATAAGACCGGTAACAAGTCCACCGATAAATCCAATGAAGAGGAATGATGGTGGGAAATTTAGATACCAGGCCGCAGCGCCAACTGTTACTGCGATACCTAGAAGAATTCCGGTACGAGCGACAACGTCATCCATCGTCATCCGTCCGGTGCGCAGTGATGAAGCAGCTGGGGCGTTAAATGCTTCTTCCAAGTTATCTTCAACTCGGGTATTCGGCATCGTATCCATTGCTGCATATCCGCGCTTACCGTATGCACGGTTGAGAATCGGATTCGAACTATTCATTGCTCTCCTTGTTAATTCTTATGTAGGCCATCTCTTTGAAGGCCCACCTAGTTAGTTTTTTATTTAGTTTTTTATTTAGTTTTCTTGTTAAGTTTTTTATAAGGCGTGGTGCCCCCGGTGGGGGTCGAACCCACACTTGGACGATTTTAAGTCGTCTGCCTCTGCCATTGGGCTACAGGGGCTTACCAGCGTGGGCAAATCTACCTGCCTTGCGTACAACCGAATCCAGTTGGGATCGAGTCAACTTTCCCGTGAAAGTATTCTGTTGGCTGGGGTGGTAACTCCCAATGATTAACCTAATATTCCCGTCGCTACCCTGAAACTTGAAACTAGCGCCGTGGCTGAACTTTGGGCGCTTTCTAGGCAATTCCTCACCAATCTCGGTGAGGGCCTTTATGGTCGCCTTCCAAGCTAGCCCACCGAGGGCTAGATACGAGCGCGTTGTCGGAAAGAGCTCCTGGAACTCTCTATTCAACCAAGCGCTACATTCCTCAATCTCTTCGATATTGGGTTTATTTCCCGGTGGGGCGCAATGCACTGCGCAAGTTATCCGAGTGTCAAACAACTCTTGTCCATCATCTCTTGACTTACTACTTTCTTGCTTTGCCAATCCATTTTTAAAGAGTGATCGATACAGCCAATCACCAGAGCTATCTCCTGTGAAGATTCGACCTGTGCGGTTTGCGCCATGAGCTCCAGGAGCAAGTCCCACCACTAAAACTCGTGCATCAGATGGACCGAATCCCGGTACTGGTTTACCCCAGTACTTCTCATCTTGGTAAGACTTGCGTTTAACAATTGAAATCTCTTCGCGCCATTCAACAAGTCTGGGACAGGCTCGGCACTTGATCAACTTCTGATCCAAGAGTTCGAGTTCTCGCTTGTTAGACGATGATTTACTGGGCAATAGACCAAGCCATTCCATCGAGAATATCGCGCTCCGATGCTACGAACTCGCTTGCCCCAGAAGCTTTCATGATTCGATCAAGAACTAGAGCTCCAGCAGCAATCACATCGACTCTCCCTGGATGCATATAACCAAGAGCTGCAATCTCTTCTCTTCTCATCGAGAGGAAACGCTTTGAGATTTCCGCAGTCTTCTCAGCGCTAATTCGCGAGAGGTGTATCGCATAACGGTCATACTCCTCAAGTTCGAGCGCTGCAGCGGCAACAGTTGTGGCCGTTCCTGCAACCGCTATCAAAGTTCGAGCCTCTCTGATGGGAACAATCTGGGCAGCTTGGGCAATGGCGTGATCGATATCCGTAATTGCTGCAGCTACGACTTCCTCAGCGACAGGAGCGCTTCTAAAGTGGCGCTCACTCATACGCACGCATCCGATATCAACGCTCTTCGCGGCGCGCACTTGCGTTTCGCCAAATACAAACTCCGTTGATCCGCCACCAATATCTACCACTAGGAAAGGCGCATCCGATTGGTGCATCTCACTTATAGCGCCAGCAAAGGAAAGCCGAGCTTCCTCTTCTCCGGAGATTACCTCGGGTTCGATTCCTAGGATCTCTCTAACGCCATCAATAAAGAGTGCGCGATTCTCGGCATCTCTTGTTGCGCTCGTTGCACAGAACCTAATCGCAGTAACGCCTCGGCGAGCGATCTCGTCGCTAAACAGAGCTACCGCCTTCAGGGTTCGTTCGATTGCGGCAGGATCGAAATTCTTATTCTTATCAACGCCTTGCCC
Organism: uncultured Clavibacter sp.; assembly: GCA_964521265.1. Lineage (GTDB taxonomy): Bacteria > Actinomycetota > Actinomycetes > Nanopelagicales > Nanopelagicaceae > MAG-120802. The sequence continues at coordinate 15,301 of CAZFQY010000015.1, read as the reverse complement.
CAGTCTTACTATCTCCATAGTTCTATATAGCTCGCGGAAGTGACCCTCAGAAACATCAGCGACAAGAAGACGTATCGAGTTCGTACCGCAATCAATTGCTGCTACTCGACTCACTTACCTCTCCGCTCTAAGCAATTACCGTTTTCCCACCATTGTCCAACTTTTGCCAGCGCCTCATCTCCCAGCGGATTTACTCCAGGTCCAGCAGCAAGAGAGTGCGCAACCAGAGAATGAAGACACTTAACTCGATCAGGCATACCGCCTGCAGAAATACCAGCTACTTCTGGAACATCCAATCCCAGTGCGCTACGAGCGGCGATGTAATCGTCATGAGCGGCGTGATACTCGCCAGCCAGCTCTGCATCTTCAGCTAATCGTCTATTCATCTCATCCATCAGATTAGAGTTCTCTAAAGTTGAAATCTCGGCAGTTAGGTTGGGACAGGTGGCGTAGTAAAAAGTCGGAAAAGGCGTTCCATCGCTTAATCGTGGTGGAGTCTCCACAACTGCTGGATTTCCACATGGGCATCTGTAGGCAATTCGATGAACATCTCTTGCTGGTCTACCTAGCTGAACTTCTAGAGCCTCTTGATCTGATCTATCAATCATGGAGAGCTATGGATTTCCACTACCGACGCCGACTGAAGTTATCGAAGAGATTATCCGCGAGTACCAAGGAACTCCGAGTGGGAAATCCTCATTGACTGGCGCTGCTCCTTGCGAGGAGTCTGAACTCTCATTTCCGGCACCCAGGATTATGTATTGACGCTCGCCCGGTAATACGAAATGAAGTCTGCTTCTTGCTTGTGACTTCACATACTCAGGATCGCGCCACCGCTCTAATTCAGCGCGCGCTTCAAGAAGCCTCTGTCTATTTGATTCCACACTAGCTTCAAGGGCACTTATCTGAGCGCGTTGGGCAAAGTAGTGCTGAGTTGGTGGAGCAAGAGTTACTGCGATGGAGAAAAGAACTATGAAAAGGATCAACAATCGAGTTGAGATTCCGCGTCGCTCGGCAAAATCACTGAAGGCGCCGCGAAGCGAGAACCTCCGCCTCATTGCATACCCTCCTAAACTCTAGATTCAGCCCTTAAATCTTGGGAATGCGCCCCGTCCAGCATACTTCGCACGACTACCAAGCTCTTCTTCAATCCTCAGTAACTGGTTGTACTTCGCAACTCGCTCACTTCGCGCCGGCGCTCCAGTCTTTATCTGGCCACATTCTGCGGCGACGGCGAGGTCAGCAATCGTCGTATCTTCTGTCTCTCCGGAACGATGGCTCATCATCGAGCGATATCCCGCCTTGTGAGCCATAGCTACTGCATCAAGAGTCTCAGTAAGTGTTCCGATCTGATTTACCTTTACAAGGAGAGCGTTGGCAGTTTTCGCCTCTATCCCTCGAGCAAGTCGGACTGGATTAGTTACGAATAGATCATCTCCGACTAATTGGACGCGCTCGCCCAGGGCTTGAGTGATCTCTCCCCAGCCTGCCCAATCATCCTCAGATAGTGGATCTTCGATTGAGACCAATGGATATGAATCTACAAGTCCCTTGTAATAAGAGATCATCTCAGTGGCAGTCAATGATGAACCCTCGAAGTTGTACTTGCCATCCTCGTAGAACTCAGTAGCCGCTACATCCATAGCTAGGGCAATCTGATTACCTAGTTTGTATCCAGCTTTCTCGATTGCTTCAACAATAAGATCTAATGCGGCGCGATTGCTATCTAAGTTCGGTGCAAATCCACCTTCATCGCCGATACTTGTGGCTAGTCCACGCTTCTTCAAGACTGATTTAAGGCTGTGATAAATCTCTGCTCCCCAGCGCAAAGCCTCTTTAAAGCTCTCAGCACCTATCGGAGCGATCATGAACTCTTGGATATCTACATTTGTATCGGCATGCGCTCCGCCATTGAGGATATTCATCATTGGGACCGGAAGTAACAAGGCCTTATCGCCACCGATGAATCTATAGAAATTCTCACCCTTTGAATTGGCAGCGGCCTTTGCGACTGCAAGCGATACTCCAAGGATCGCATTTGCACCTAACTTAGATTTATTTGGAGTTCCATCTAACGCAAGCATCGTTTCATCGACTGCTCTTTGATTGAATGGATCAACGCCAATCAACTTGGGGGCTATCTCTCCTTCAATATTAGCGACTGCATTAGCGACGCCCTTGCCCAGATAGCGAGAGCCACCATCTCTTAACTCGACAGCTTCGAATGCACCCGTCGATGCGCCGCTCGGGACAGCTGCTCTAGCGAAAGACCCATCGCTTAATACGACATCTACTTCTACAGTGGGATTACCGCGGGAATCAAGAATCTCTCTAGCTTTTATCTCTTTTATTGTAGTCACGGGCGCGGAGTCTATCGGGCTTCTTTGACGGAATCGCGATATCCAAGTGCTGCTTTTCGTAGCGCTGCTTCTGGATCGACATTTTCTGATACCGCCCAAGATACAAGCGAGAGGAGGGCAGCACCTAGCGCGCTCTCCTTATCCAAATCTCCAACTTGCAGATCACTCTTGGGTGGAAGCGGTAAATCGTTCTTCTCGGCTCTTAATATCAACTTGGCTGCAAGCGGTAGAGCTGGCTGACCGATTGGAACGCCTTCATCGAATTCAGTTCGACCCTTCTCTGCATTCTTTATCTTCTCCCAATTAGCGAGCACTTCATCACTTGAATTGACCTTTGTATCGCCAAATACATGAGGGTGGCGCGAGATCAACTTATCTGCGACCGTACGCGCAACATCGTCGAGATTAAATGGTTTTTCTGGGTGTTCCTCGGCTATTCGAGCATGGAAATAAACCTGCAAAAGCAGGTCGCCCAACTCTTCTTGCATATCTGCTCTATCGCCGGTTTCAACAGCCTCGATGAATTCGTAAGACTCCTCTAGTTGATATTTGAGCAGACTCTCATGGGTCTGTTCAGCATCCCAAGGACAACCACCAGGAGATCGGAGTCGATCCATCACCTCTACGAGGCGGATTAGATTCTCGTAGGACATCGCAACTATCTATTACTTATCAGTTACGGCGTCGCCCGCTGGTTCTGATGGGACAACTGCAAAACTCTTGCTATCCCAGATTCCATAACGAGGATTGATTACTATCTTTAGATTATTCGCCTTCTCAGAGACCAAACCTTCAATCAATTGATTTATTGCTGCATCATCTGAGCCCGCTTCCTGGGCGGCAGAGCTGATTTTTCGCAGGATTAGATCTCGTTTCAAGACCGCATCGAGGCTTTCTGGAGCGATTGCTGCATTAACCAAGACTGAAGGCAGCATCTCCTCGCCTCCGATGTTCTGGTAGATCTCCAATTTATAAGCCTCAAGTTCTGACTTAGCGATTTCGATCTCTGCATCTTTAGCAATCTCATCAATCAAGATATTTGAAATCAAGAAGGAGAGTTGGTTACGCGTTAGTGCATCACCAGTCTCAAGCTGCATCTGAGAGGTATCCACCGTTTCGCGTTGGGCAAGGATTGAATCGACTTGCGATTGAAGCTCTTCCAACGTTATCTCTACATCTCCAACGGTCGCTGCGCTATTCATCTGGGAGCAGCCAGTCAGTAGGAGAGCTAGTGATGCGAAAATGGCGATGAAGTACTTCTTCACTATGAAACCTCTTCTATTTTTGTATCTATGGTTTGGGTGAACCGGTGACCTCAGCGATTACTTCGCTCACCCATTCAAGGAGCGCAGTATCTCCTATCTCGCCACCTTCTGAGTAATCCCTCTTCTGCCAGGCGGCAGTAGTGGGTCTCGCCACCAAGAGGGTGCTGGTCACAGATTTCACAATCGATCCTGGATAAAGTCTCGAGATTCGAAGTTCCCGCGATTCAGTGAGTTTGATCGGCGCAACCTTCAGATACTTGCCTTGAAGAGCTAGATCACGAATTCCGAACTTCTTCACCTTGATACGAAGTTTGGCGATCTCCAGTAAACGTTTAGATTCATCTGGAAGTGGGCCGAATCGATCCGCTAACTCTTCTTCGATTGCATCGACCTCTCCGTCATCGTGCGCATCTGCCAATCTCCGATAAAGATCGAGCCGAAGTCGATCGGATGGCACATAATCGGTTGATAGGTGGGCCGTTATCGGAATTTCAACTTTGCACTCGATATCTTCTTGGGCGCCGTCGACTATTCCGCGCTTGAATTCACTTACCGCCTCGCCAACCATTCTCATATATAGATCGAAACCAACTTCAGCGATGTGACCAGATTGTTCGCCTCCCAAAAGGTTGCCCGCTCCCCGAATCTCTAGATCTTTGAGGGCAACCTGCATACCTGAACCTAACTCTGAATTCCGCGCGATCGTAGTAAGTCGCTCCATGGCTATTTCCGAAAGTGGTTTGTCAGCAGAATAAAGAAAGTATGCGTAAGCCCGCTCTCTACTTCTACCCACTCTTCCCCGCAATTGATGAAGTTGGGAGAGGCCGAATTTGTCGGCGCGATCTACTATCAAAGTGTTGGCATTTGCTACATCGATTCCATTTTCGACGATTGTTGTACAAACTAAGACATCAAACTCTCGATTCCAAAAAGAGAGCACAACTTGCTCTAAAGCGCTCTCATTCATCTGTCCATGAGCAATCGCTACGCGAGCTTCTGGTACCAAGACTCTTAACCTTGAAGCCACGTCTTCAATACTCTCGACACGATTATGGATATAGAAGACCTGCCCATCTCTTAGTAATTCTCGATGAATCGCGGCCGCAACCTGCTTATCGTCATAAGCGCCCACATAGGTAAGAACTGGGTGGCGCTCTTCGGGCGGAGTGGCAATAGTAGACATCTCGCGAATACCGGTGATTGCCATCTCTAAAGTTCTCGGAATCGGTGTAGCTGACATCGAGAGAACATCTACAGTGGTGCGCAGTTTCTTTAGCTTTTCTTTATGTTCGACGCCAAATCGTTGCTCTTCATCGACGATTATCAAGCCTAGGTCTCGAAACTTCACATCTTCAGATATCAATCTATGGGTGCCGATTACTACATCAACTGTTCCGTTACTCAATCCAGCGATAGTCTCGTTTATCTCTTTAGTTGTGTTAAATCTCGATAGCGCACTCACTTTCAATGGGAAGCCCGCGTAACGCTCTGAAAAGGTTGCGAAGTGCTGTTGGACTAAGAGCGTTGTGGGAACGAGTACTGCTACTTGTTTAGCATCCTGAACCGCTTTGAAGGCGGCACGTACCGCTATCTCTGTCTTTCCGTACCCGACATCTCCGCAGACAATTCGATCCATCGGATAGGGACGCTCCATATCTGCCTTCACTTCATTGATCGTCACCAATTGATCCGGAGTCTCCACATATTCAAAAGAATCCTCCAGCTCACGTTGCCACGTTGTATCCGGCGAAAAGGCGTAACCAGGAAGACTTGTGCGAGCGGCATAGAGTCGGATCAATTCACCAGCAATCTCTCGTACTGCCTTCTTAGCTCGTGACTTCGCTTTGAGCCAGTCACCGCCACCAATGCGATGAAGAGCTGGCGTCTCTCCTCCAACATATCGAGTCACCAGTTCCAAAGAATCCGTTGGTACAAAGATGCGATCGGCAGGTTGCCCCCTCTTTGATGGGGCGTATTCGATAACTACATATTCACGCTCTACGCCGCCAACACTTCGCTTCAACAACTCTTGATAGCGGCCAACGCCGTGTATTTCATGAACTACATAATCTCCACGCTTTAGCTCTAAGGGATCTATTGCTTTCTTCCGCCTCGAGGGCATCTTTCCTGATGCAGCGCGCCGATCCTTTACGCCTGTTATGTCGGACTCTGCCAAGAAGATCACTTTGTTATCTTTATCTTCAAAGCCAGAATCAAAAGTTGAACTCAAGAGATAAACCGCATCTCTCGTAGGAGCAGCCAACAGATCTTCAACAATTCGTGCTGGTATATCCGCTTCAGCTAGTAGTTGTTGATAACGCTCTGTTAGGCCATGGCCACGGAATGCCAGCACAACTAGATGTTTCGATCCGAGCCACGATTTCACATCATCCATCAGTCGATTCACATCGCCTCGGTACGGAGGGATCTCGGCATATTGGTTGATGACTGGATCGTCGATATCGCCAAATAAATCTACGGTGCGCCAAGGTAGACCTCGTTGTCGAGCCAATCTCTCGATCTCTTCTAACTTCAGATATCCAGAACGCTGTAATTCGGTACGCAATGGCGCGGCCACTCCATCTGTACTTGAAGCATTGGACCAAGCAGCTTCAAGGAACTCTTCGCTTGTCTTTATCAAGTCCAGATTACGGTTACGAATCCGCTCGCTCTCTAAGAGAACAACCTCAAAATCTCCAGTTGAAAGATCTAGGACAAAATCTAGGAATTGTCGTACCTGCGGATGAAGTGCTCCAATCAAGGATTCCATCCCGTCTGCATAGATTCCCTCTTCGACCTTATTTAAGATCTCGATTAACTCCGGGTATTCGCGGCGTAACTCGCTAGCTCGCGTTTTTACATCTTCTGTGATCAAGAGCTCTCTACAGGGATAGAGAGTCAGATTCTCATTTACTGGAGCAAATGTGCGTTGACTGCCTACCTCAAAAATACTTATCTCTTCAATTTCATCTCCGAAGAAATCAATTCGAATCGGATAATCTGAATCTGGCGGGAAGATGTCAATGATTCCGCCACGGACTGCGAAATCGCCCCGGCGCTCCACTAGATCGACTCGTGTGTAAGCGCGCTCGACCAAGTTATTGACTAGCTGAGCAAACGGCATTACCCCACCTCGGGTTAACTCGATGAGGGGAGTCTCTTTTATCGATGAAATTATTGGTTGGACAAGAGCACGAATCGGAACTACGACAATGCGCGCTTTCTCTAAGTTATAGATGGTTTTGATTCTTCTAGCGACGGTATCGCTATTCGGACTCAGCTTCTCATGCGGCAAGGTCTCCCATGCTGGAAATTCCATAACCTCATCGGTGAGCGCTTGTAATTCAGTGATTAATTCATGGGCGCGCTTGCTGGAATGCGTCACAACAATCACCCGTCGATCTTTTGCCAACTCAGCAATGAGTATTGGATGTGCTGGCGAAGGCGCAACTAAGCGCTCGCTCGGTTCAAGAAGGCGCTTTGTTGTTTCAGATAGCGAGATGATTCCGCTGATCTTCTTCACTTTCACCTCCTAAACAGCCATCGAAAACGCGCGGGAATAGCCAAATGGCCCCACTTCCAAAGAAGGAGGGGGCTATCTGAAATACCAGCGAAATCTTATCGTGAGATTATTCGCCAATGATCGAGAGCGATAACTCATCTCTTCGCAGCGATGTCCGCACTCTCGGCGACCTACTCGGCCAATCGCTTGTGCGCCAGGATGGTCAGGCGCTCTTGAATCTAGTCGAGTCAGTTCGAAAATCGGTTCGTGAAGGCGGTGGCGAGGAGCTGCTTAAATCAGTCTCTACTGCCGATGCCGTTAAATTGGTTCGAGCATTTAATGTCTATTTCAATCTTGCTAATGTGGCTGAGCAAGTTCACCGTTCACGAACTCTCACCGATGAACGAGAAGCAAAGGGATCGTGGATCTCTCGGGCAGTAGATCGGATCATTGCTGCTAGTGATAACGGTAAGAATTTCACTGAAGCTGATTTAAGGACTTGGCTCGCGAATTTTGAAGTGCGCCCTGTATTCACTGCCCATCCGACTGAGGCGGCGCGACGATCAGTGTTGAGCAAACTCGGAACTATTGCAGACCTACTTGATGAACGAGTCTCTGACTCGAGAGAGCGTCGTCTCGCTGAAGCGGTCGATCTCTTGTGGCAGACCGATGAACTTCGCTTAGGTCGACCAGAACCACTTGATGAGGCAATAAACGCCCTCTATTACTTAGACGACCTGCTTCGCTACACAATGCCAGATGTTCTCGATGACTTCGCCCGCGAATTGAAACGGCTGAACGTCGATCTATCTCCTACCGCTACGCCGTTCACCTTTGGCTCTTGGATTGGTGGTGATAGAGATGGAAATCCGAACATAACTCCAGAAGTGACAAAGCAGGCGATTGTCCTGCAGATGGGCCATGCCATCAGAGTCCTGATCGCGCTTATGGATGAGATTAGACAGGCGCTCTCTGTCTCAACCAAGTTAGCTGGAACCTCGCCAGCCCTACTCGAATCTGTTGCTAGAGACCTGGAACGAATTCCAGAGATTGAACCGCGCTTTCGAAGGATAAATGTCGAAGAGCCTTATCGTCTCAAAGCGACTGCGATCCGCCATCGTTTGAATCTGACACGTGAACGCCACTCCAGTGGCGGTGCTCATGAACCAGGGCGTGATTATGCGAATACCAAAGAGTTATTGGATGACTTGATGCTCATGCATACCTCTCTGATTGCAAATAGAGGTGAGTTGATTGCTCATGGTCTATTAGAGCGGACGATTAGAGCTGTTTCTGCCTTTGGGCTATTTCACGCCACGATGGATGTGCGCGAGCACTCCGCAGCTCATGAACGCGTGATTGACCAACTCTTCCCGGAGGCGAATTATTCGAAGCTCTCCCCTCTTGAGAAATCGCATATGCTGACCGAGAAGTTGGAAATCGACAATCTAACTGATTTAGTTGATTTCAACCTACTTGATGCAGATGCAACTAAGACCCTTAACACCTTTAGAGCGATCAAAGAGGCCCAGGAGGTATTCGATCCCGGGGTCATAGAGACTTACATCATCTCGATGACGCGTGGCCCAGAAGATGTCCTTGCAGCCGCACTCCTTGCAAAATTGGCGGGACTTATCGATTTCTCA
>CAZFQY010000015.1:0-6428 GCA_964521265.1 uncultured Clavibacter sp. | reverse complement strand
AAGCTGTTGCGCGGATAAACATCACTCCATTACTTGAGACTGTTGCGGAATTGCGCGCAGCAGATTCGATTCTAGAAGCCTTGCTAAGTAATCCGGTCTATAGAAAAGTCGTAGAGCTCCGCGGGAATGTCCAAGAAGTGATGCTGGGCTATTCAGATTCAAACAAGGATGCGGGAATTGCAACGAGCCAATGGGAGATCCATCAAGCTCAACGAAGATTGCGCGATCTGTCCCGTAAGCACGGTGTTCAAATGCGAATATTTCATGGACGTGGTGGATCCGTAGGTCGAGGCGGAGGCCCCACCTATGATGCAATCATCGCTCTACCTTGGGGAACCCTTGATGGCCATATAAAGATGACAGAACAAGGGGAAGTTATCTCTGATAAATACTCACTCCCCTCGCTGGCTAGAGAGAATGTCGAATTGACCTTGGCAGCAGCGCTAGAGGCGACTGTCCTAAATCGCAAAGCGCGCCAATCCCCAGAAGATCTAACGAGTTGGAATAACGCTATGGAAGCGGTAAGTGAGAGCGCCTTTAAGGCTTATCGTTCACTTGTAGAGCACCCTGATCTACCAACATATTTCTATCAATCAACTCCAGTTGAACAGTTGGGAAATCTCTATTTAGGTTCAAGACCATCGCGTAGACCTGATGCCGGTGCAGATCTCTCATCACTACGTGCGATTCCCTGGGTATTTGGGTGGACTCAATCTCGACAGATCGTCCCTGGTTGGTATGGCGTAGGAAGTGGGCTGAAGGCAGCTCGCGAAGCTGGTCACGGCGAGACGATGCAGAAGATGTTGAAGGATTGGCACTTCTTCCGGACCTTCATCAGCAATGTCGAGATGACTATCGCAAAGACAGACCTGAAGACTGCAAGAAAATATGTTGAGAGCCTCGTAGATCCCAAGCTTCATCATTTGTTAGAGCGGATTGAGAGTGAATACCAACTTACAATCAAAGAGATTCTCTCCCTAACAAAGAAGACGGAGATCCTTGGAGATCAACAGATCCTCGCTCGAACCCTACAGATTCGAGATAACTATTTGGCGCCGCTACATCTACTACAAGTCTCGCTATTGAAGAAGGTTAGAGAGGATTCTGTAGATCCACTCATCTCCAGAGCGCTATTACTTACGATCAATGGCGTTGCAACTGGTTTACGCAACACTGGCTGACAAGAAACTAATTGATTAGCTATTAAATCTAGTTTGAGCTTTATCTAAACCCTCTGTGATGAGCGCTTCGATCGCATCAGCGCCTTGTGCAATGAAGGTTGGAAGATGCTCTCGCTCCTGCGAGCTAAATGGTTTTAGTACAAAGTCAGCCGGGTCTTGTGATCCCATCGGGCGACCGATCCCCATTCGAATACGGAAGTAGTCTGGACCTAGAACTTTCGTGATGCTCTTCAATCCGTTATGCCCATTGTCGCCACCGCCAAGCTTCAGACGTATCGCTTCAAAGGGAATATCGAGCTCATCATGGATCACGATGACGTGGTCACTTTTGACTTTATAGAAGTCAACGAGCGCTTTGGTCGGACCACCCGACTCATTCATATAACAGCGAAGCGTTGCAGCTACCAGAGATTCGCCCGAAGATAACTTGTATTCAACGACGTTTGCACGCGACTTGTGGCTTGTCAGTTTCTTTCCAGAACGATCAGCCAACTCGGCAATCACCATGGCGCCTATGTTGTGGCGGGTACGTTCGTACTCTGGGCCGGGATTACCTAATCCGACGATGATCCAGCGATCTTTACTGCCACCAAAGAATGAGGGAGGCATATAGAGAGGTTAGTTTGAAGTTACTTGGCTTTTGCTTCGCCTTCAGCGCCAGCAGCTTCACCTTCAGCAGGAGCAGCAGCGGCTTCGCCTTCAGCGGCAGCAGCTACTGGAGCTGCCTCTTCAACTGCGGCACGAACTGAAACGTGAGCAACAACCATCTTTGGATCGCTCTTGAGAGACATACCTTCTGGAAGAACGACATCTTCAGCCAACTTGGAATCTCCAGCCATAAGTCCAGTGATATCCAACTCGAGGAATTGTGGGATCGATGTGACATCGACTTCTACCTCAATGGTGTTGTTGACGTGCTCAAGAATTCCTTCAGGATCATGCTTACCGGTTGTGTGAACAGGAACGTTAACGACTACGCGCTCACCACGACGGACGATGATCAAATCTATGTGCTCAAGATTGCCCTTGAGTGGATTACGTACGATTGATTTTGGGAGAACTAGTTCTTGCTTCTCGCCCAGATCGATATTGAGAAGGACGTTAGAAGTCTTGATTGCAACGCCTACTTCGCGAGCAGGAAGTGAGATGTGAGTTGGTTTCTCGCCATGGCCATAGATGACCGCAGGAACCATTCCTTCGCGACGGATTCTTCGTGATGCGCCCTTGCCGAATTCATTACGGAGCGCGCCTTGAATTGATACTTCTGCCATGAGTCTTGCCTTTCGTCGATAACGGGGTTTACCCCTCGCCTTAAGTGGGCTGAAGGTTACCGAGCGCTATGAAAATCGACAAATCCCGAGCGCTTAGCGCCGGAATCGGCGAGCTATTCTCCAACTCATCAACGATACGAGTGCGATGGCAATAAAGTGCCAGAGCCCGAGCGGGAAACGCGCGTGATCCGGTAGCGCATCATCCTGGGCACTTGCACCTCGTGGGATCTCAATTGTCGCAACTATCCCAGCGTGATCGGAGGCAAAGCACTTCTCACTTCCACAATCCCATATCGAACTTCCATCTGGATAGATGTTTCCAATTAGCTTAGATGAGGTAGTCGCGTAGACATTCTTAGTGAATATGTAATCAAGTCTGTCGGTGAATCCATATTGATTTCCAAATTTCTCTGCATCTGCTTCACGTTTTGGATCTGGGCCATTCAGTAGCGCGCTTGCGCCCCAAGTGAAATATCTTGGATCATCAGCATCTGGTGAGGCATTTTCAAAGCCAGCATCAATCATCGCCTTATAAGCATTACAGCTCGCTTCACCCGGAGTCGGACAAGCTTCGCTCACGACTGGTTGTAGACCAGGATTCGCATCCGCCTTTGGCCTTGGATCACGTGGATCGGCATTGAAATCACCCATGACAATCAGCGGCATCTTCGAGCCCTTTAGATCTTCAATTAGTTGCGCTGCTTGTAGAGCAGAGTTTGGGACCTTGTTCTCATCCCAAATTGACTCAAGATGCGTTGAGATAACCCGAACTATCGAGTCATTTACCTGGAAATCCACCCAGGTATAGCCGCGATAGATGGTCATGATTGTGGGAACGATGGAATATGTAGCGTCGTACTCGGTATTGCCGACCTGCTTAATCTGCTCTCGAAGATCATCACGAACCAAGATCGCATCTCCGATAGTGAAGCCACAAGCAGCACTGGAGGTTCCAAATAGTGAGGGAAATAGATCTTTATCCTCAACCTTTGTCAGATACGGAATAGCGGCTATCGAGTAACCAGGGTTAAACGCTTTGACTCCGTCGAACTCCGCTAACGAATATGAAGTTCCCGTGGCTTGAGTCGCCTTTATGAATTGACCAAGAAAGTCGAATACTGCGACCTTCTCGCTCCATAGATTCTTCTTGCAGTACCAAGTTGTCGCTTCTTGTACGCCAATCAGCGCTGGTTTATCTAATGCCGCTTCTGCAGCCAATTTGTTGGCCCGCTTCGTGAAATCTGTCTTCTTTACCTGGTCCCACATGAATTGGGCGGCTGCGGGAAAATCTGGAATCAACTCCAGCGCAACTCCTACATCTGCTCCAAGATAGAGATTGCGCGACATCACCGTAACTTGATACGGCTCAGCGGCTTTGACTTTAGGTAGAGGCGCGAATAGAAAAGTTAAAAGAAGAGTTAGAGAGAGGGATAAGCGACGCTTCACTCTTAAGAGTGTCCATCGAAGAGGCTTGTTACCGAGCCATCTTCGAAGACCTCCTTGATTGCTCTTGCGATCAAAGGTGCGATCGACAAAACAGTGAGATTAGGGAACTTCTTCTCTTCTGGAATCGGGAGGGTGTTTGCAACCACCACTTCGCTTACCTTTGAGTTCATCAGACGTTCTGCGGCTGGACCGGAGAAGACCGGGTGCGTTGCTGCGATGATTACATCCTTTGCACCCGCGTTATAGAGAGCGTCAACGGCTTTAGTAATTGTTCCAGCAGTATCAATCATGTCATCGATGACTACGCAGGTCTGTCCCTCGACTTCACCAACGACGCGACCAGTAATCGCCTCATTTGGGACTCGCGGATCACGAGTTTTATGGATGAATGCGATCTGAGTTCCACCCAAGATATCGCTCCAACGTTCTGCGACGCGTACTCGACCAGAATCTGGTGAGACGATCGTCAATCTTGTGCGATCAACCTTCGAACCCACATAGTTAGCTAGAAGTGGAAGTGCGAATAGATGATCAACCGGACCATCAAAGAAACCTTGAATCTGAGAGGTATGTAGATCAACGGTCATCAATCGATCAGCTCCAGCAGTCTTGAAAAGATCTGCCATCAAACGTGCAGAGATCGGCTCACGACCACGGTGTTTCTTATCTTGGCGGGCATATCCATAGAAGGGCGCAATAACAGTGATTCGTTTTGCCGAAGCGCGCTTCAATGCATCGACCATAATGAGTTGTTCCATGATCTGTTTGTTGACTGGTTCGGCATGACTTTGGATGACGAAGGCATCGCAACCGCGGACGCTCTCTTCGAAGCGAATGAAGATCTCACCATTTGCAAAGTCATACGCTGAAGTTGGAGTGATTGTGACGCCAAGCTCACTCGCGACCTCTTCTGCTAATTCAGGATAGCCACGTCCAGTAAAGATACGGAGACGCTTCTCAGAGCCGAGTCGGAGTTCATTACTCATTTCGATCCCTCTTTCTTCTCTGCCGCTATTGCGGATTTCGTACCTTTACGTTTCTTCAAAACCCAACCAAGAATATTGACCTGACGAGACCTTCCGATACCAAGCGCGCCAGCAGGTACATCTTCATTTATAACCGAGCCAGCCGCGGTGTAGGCACCATCACCTATGGTCACTGGAGCGATCAACATCGAGTCGCTTCCAATCCTGACATGGTCTCCAACCTTGGTTTCGTGCTTCTCGACGCCATCGTAATTCACAAAGATCGTGGCCGCGCCGATATTTGTCTCGCGTCCGATTTTTGCATCTCCTACATAGGAAAGGTGTGGAACCTTCGATCCTTCACCTACGAGTGCGTTCTTCATCTCCACGAAAGAGCCGACCTTTACCTCCTCGGCGAGAACTGTTCCGCCGCGAAGATGTGAGTACGGACCGACGTTTGCACGCGCACCAATCTTGCTCGATTCACAGTGCGATTCGAATACCTTTGCTCCAGCACCAACCTCGGTATCAATCAAGGTGGTACGTGGACCGATTACCGAACCTGTGGCCACCTTAGAAATACCGCGTATCGCTACACCCGGCTCAATTCGTACATCACTTTCAATCTCTGCATCTAAATCGATCCAGACTGAAGATGGGTCAACAATCGTTACTCCGCTTCGCATCAATGAATCATTGATCCGATCACGCATCAAAGAGGCTACATCTGCTAGTTGTGCCCGGTCATTAATTCCAAGAATCTCGACAAAATCTTCTGCTTGGTAGGTAGATACTTTTTTGCCCTCTCCCTTAAGGATAGAGATGACATCTGTGAGATATTCCTCGCCTTGCGAATTCGATTTAGATATCTTCGCTAGTGCGGCATTTAGCGCATCAAGCTCGAAGACATATACACCTGAATTGATCTCACTTATCTCGCGAATCTCCTCGCTGGCATCACGCTCTTCAATAATCGATTCAAGTTCTCCAGATTTGTCGTAGACGATGCGACCGTATCCATAAGGATCTGGGAGCTCTGTGGTCAAAACCGTTGCAGCGCCGCCGCTTGCCTGGTGAGTTTTCACTAGAGCCAAAAGAGTTTCGCCAGTTAGAAGCGGGGTGTCGCCCGCGCACACCAATACTTGTCCAGACTTCGCAGCGCCTTCAAGTGCGAGCTTTGTGGCATGTCCGGTTCCACCTCGGACTTCTTGATGGATGCTCTTTGAAGAGGGAGCAACGGAGCTCAATTCGCGAACTACTTCATCTCTTCCAGAGCCAACAACAACTCGGATCTCTTTTGAATCTAGTTTTGAGACCGCACTTAGAACGTGCGCAAGAATCGAACGGCCGGCGATTTGATGTAGGACTTTAGGGGTAGTTGATTTCATCCGAGTTCCCTCGCCAGCGGCGAGGACGATCACTAGATCGAGCCGGCTCAACACCCCACCTTTCGTGATGGACTCAATTCTATTCCGTATTCAAATCTCTAACTACTAATTCTCTGACCAATAGTGGCTCCTCCACCAGGTATCGATCCTGGACCCTGGGCTTCAAAGGCCCATGTG
>CAZFQY010000014.1:0-21207 GCA_964521265.1 uncultured Clavibacter sp. | reverse complement strand
TTCATCGCTTCTAGTTCTGCTTTAGTTGGGAAGAGGCGCGGTCCAGCCTTCTTCTCTTTTCCACCTTTATCTTGAGCGCCCGCTTCGCGAGCGAGCTTCATCGCTTCTAGCTCTGCTTTTGTTGGGAAGAGACGTGGTCCTGCCTTCTTATCTTTTTTCTTATCCTTCTTATTTGTATCTTTTTTGGCGCTCTTCTTCACAGCCGACTTCTTCGGGGCTTTTTTGGGCGCACGAGATACAGGCACAAATAATCCTTTGCTTTTGTTCTAGCGATTTACTAGAGACTTGCCACTTGGGGAGATGGCTATGGCTATATTATAAATTGTCCACAGGCCGAAATGCACTTTTTGGGCTAAAGACGCCCCGCCTCATGCACGCGACGGATGAATTCACGCGTTTCCGCCAACTTTGGTGACTCGAGAAGCTCCTGAGGTGGGCCCCACTCCAAGATTTTTCCGTGGTGGAGGAAGCAGACCTCATTAGCAACCTGCTTGGCAAAGCCCATCTCATGGGTGGCAAGAACCATAGTCATGCCCTCCCCTTTAAGCTCCCGAACAGTGCTTAGGACTTCATTTACTAGGACTGGATCCAAGGCGCTAGTGATTTCATCGAGAAGCAGAAGTCTTGGGTGGCGGGCCAAGGAGCGGATTATCGCTACTCGCTGTTGCTGACCTCCACTCAATCGATCTGGGTACTGATCCGCTTTATCTTTAAGTCCAAAGCGATCCAGTAATCCAAAAGCCTCGGAGATGGCCTGTTCCTGTGGCACGCCTTGGACTCTCGTGGGGGCAAGAATGATGTTCTCCAGAACTGTCATATGTGGAAACAAGTTGAATGCCTGGAAGACCATTCCCAATTTCTTCCGCACCTCATCTGGATTAACTTCGGCAGCGGAGATGTCCTCTCCATCTAATTTGATCACACCATCATCAATTTGCTCAAGGAGGTTGATGCAACGAAGCAGAGTTGACTTTCCACTTCCAGAAGCGCCGATAAAGACAGTAGCGGTGTGCTCTGGCAGAGTGAAGGTGATGTCCTGAAGGACAATCTCATCTCCGAAACTCTTTCGGAGTTTTTCTACTCGCAATACTGGGGTACTCATGCCTGTCTCGATCATGCCTGACCCGTGGCATTCTGTCGCTCTAGCGACTTACGGAGCATCCGGTCGGTCATGCGAGTTAGCGGGATTGTTACTGCAAGGAACACGAGTGCGGCCATAACGTAAGGGGTGTAGTTGAAGCTCTTGGAAGTTTGGATTTGCGCAGCTCTAATCGCGTCGGTGACTCCTAGAATCGAAATCAGACCAGTATCTTTTATAAGAGCAACAAGATCATTTAGAAGTGGTGGCGTGACACGCTTTAGCGCCTGTGGCAGCACGACATGACGAAGGGTTTGGATATGGCTCAATCCAAGTGAGCGAGCTGCGGCGCGCTGGCTGGGATGCACCGTGAGTATTCCGCTTCGAATTACCTCCGCAACATAGGCTGAATAGGTGATGATCACCGCTATGGTGCCGAGAACCAGCACATTATTAGTTACTCCCTGGAGTTGTAGCGCTGGTACTCCGAAGCCAACCAGCAAGATAACGAGCAACATTGGTATTCCTCGAAAAACATCGACATATAAGGTCGCAAGGAATCGAAATGGCGTAAGCGCAGGCGAGCGAGAAGTTCTAACTAAGGCGATGAATAACCCAAGAAGGGCGACTGAAGTTCCTGCGATCAAGGTCAGCATCGCATTGGTGCCAAATCCGAGGATTATTTTTGGAAGTACCTCGAATCCATATGCCCATTTGAAGAAAGTGTCTCTAAGGGTTATCCACCCTGGAGATGTGACAAGGATTGTTAGGAGGGTTCCAAGAACCAAGAGACTTGATAGCGCGGCAATTAGGGCGTTCTTGCGATTACGTTTTTTCCTTGCGATGCGCCGAGCCAATTCAATCTCACTTGGCTGCCAAGCGCCTCCAAAATCGTAAGGCGCAGAACCAGAGTTCCCCCCGGCTCCACGCCCACGATTATCAGACATTAATTACTCAATTGATAATTACTCGTGTAATTAACTGAGTACCGGCGCTCCTGCTGAATCAGCAAGCCACTGGGCTGTGATTGAAGCAAGGGTGCCGTTATCGCGAATTGCATCAACTGCTTGCGATACGCAAGAGGTGATCGGATTGTCCTTCGATAGAAGTAATCCAAATCCTTGGTCGCCTGCATCGCTACCATCGATCTGGCCAACGATAATTCCGTTTGGAACCTCGACGGCAGATAGATAGAAGGCGGTTGGAAGGTCAACAACTAGGCCATCAATCTGCTTGTTCTTCAGAGCAGTAACGGCAGCAGCGTTGTCGTTGAAGACAGAAGCCTTCAGGCCAAGATTTGTCTCAATAACATCAAGTGAGGTTGTTGAGACTGCTGCGCCAAGTTTTGCGCCCGCATCCTTCAAGCCTTGAAGTGTTGTTACGCCCTCGAGCTTGCTTCCCTTGAAGGAAACAATCGCCTGGTTTGACTTGTAATAAGGCGATGAGAAGTCAACGACCTGCTTGCGCTCATCAGTGATCGAGTACTGCTGTAGGTTGAAGTCGAAGGTCTTCGGTCCTGGTGCAATCGCTGCATCGAATGTAGTGCGCACCCACTTGACTGCCGATTGGTCATAACCAAGCTGTGCTGCAACTGCATATGCGACAGCAGCTTCAAAACCCTCGCCGCTTTCTGGGGCATCATCGATAACCCATGGGTAGTAAGCAGGTTCGCCAGTTGCGATTGTTAGTACACCAGCTTCAACTGTTTGAAGTGAATCTGGTGAGCAAGTAGTTGTATCGCCGCTAGCTGATCCACCCTCATCTGACGATGAGCATGCGGAAAGGACTAGAGCAGCGAGAATGAATGGAGTTAGTTTTAGTAGCTTCTTCATCATTGCCTTTCATAGATGTCCAATAACGCTGGACCTGACAATTTCTTGCAGACCCGCGCTTGTCGAAATTCTCGACCTGGTCCTCACCCGGAGCACCCCACCGCGGTGGAGGGTTGCCGTCCAGTTAGCCGGGGCTTGAAGCTGGAACTCGTGACCTAGGCGGACTCTAGGAAATGGATATCAAAAAGTCCACTTATGGCCAGTAAGACCATGCGCGTCTGCGACTGCTTGGTAGTAAATCTTGCCTTCATGAACATTTAGGCCCAACGCCAAACCTGAGTCTCTTCTTAACGCCTCCCGCCAACCGAGATCAGCAAGAGCTATGGCGTACTTCAAAGTGGCATTCGAGAGCGCATAGGTGGAGGTGAATGGAACCGCGCCCGGCATATTTGCGACGCAGTAGAAAATCGATTCATGAACTTTAAATGTGGGTTCGGCGTGGGTTGTCGGGCGGGAATCCTCGAAGCAGCCACCCTGATCAATTGCGATATCAACAAGAACTGACCCGGCTTTCATTCGCTTCACTAATTCATTGGTGATCAACTTTGGCGCTTTTGCGCCATGGATTAAGACTGCGCCGATTACAAGGTCTGCCTGGAGGGCTTCCTCCTCGATGGCGTGCGTACTCGACATCAAAGTCTTCACTGTGCCACCGAAGATCTGATCAATCTCACCTAATCTCTTTTGGTTCAGATCCACAACGGTCACATCAGCGCGCATTCCATGAGCGATAGTTGCAGCGGCCAGTCCTGCGATTCCACCCCCAAGAACTAGGACTCGTCCAGGCCTAACTCCGGGCACGCCGCCGAGAAGTACTCCCCGACCTCCGTTGCTTCGTTGCAAGGCTGCTGCTCCAACTTGTGCGGCCATTCGTCCAGCCACCTCACTCATTGGAGCTAGAAGAGGTAGAGCTCCATTGACTTCAACGGTTTCATAAGCAATAGCGGTAATACCGCTCTCAATTAGAGCATCCGTGCACTCTTTTGAGGCGGCGAGATGTAAATAGGTGAATAAAGTCTGACCCTTGCGCATCCGCTTATATTCCGGGGCAATCGGTTCCTTAACTTTTAGAACAAGCTCTGCCTTATCCCAAACCTCATCGGCGCTCGAGAGGATCTCAGCACCGACTTTCTTGTAGTCATCATCGGTAATTGCTGACCCAAGACCTGCGCCAGTCTCAATAAATACAGAGTGGCCATGTGTAACGAACTCTCTTACGCCAGCAGGAGTAATGGCAACGCGAAATTCATTGTTCTTTATCTCTTTGGGAATACCGATAATCACGCCGAAATGCTACCTGAGAAGAGCGCTGCGCAAACCTTCGGATGTAACTCCGCTCTCAATTCAGCAAAAATTGTTGGAGCCTTGCCGCTTTGAAATAGTTGTCTCAATAACTTGGCCATTGAGTAGTTTGGCTGATCTGATTCAGCCCGCTCTAAAGCGAGGTTAGCCATCGCCCCGTCGCCCCTTTCATAAGATGCAACAGCAAACAAGGTCGCTGGCGCTGCTATGAAACCTTCGGGGGCTTTCTTCAATAACCACCTCCAGGCATCGAAGTAAAGATCGCTCTCACTATTCATGCTCCCGAGCGCGAAATCACGAACTTGAAGGTCCTTTAAGCTCACTAGTACTTTCGCTACCAATCGCTTGTCTCTGCAGATGCGATCGACTTCGAAATCATGAAGAAAATCCAGGATTGCATTTGCCCCCTCGCGCTGCAGAGGCGTTGGGTCTAATTCATAATCGATTGGAGTGATTCTTCCCATCATCTCCACTACCACTTGATCTAATTCTGAATCCAAGGAACTTGCCATCTCAGTTAGGTTTTTGAAGGGCATAACCTTGCCCTGGGTTATCTCCTCGACTGCTATTCGCGAATTAACCAACTCTGGCAGCGGCGAGCCCTCTAAGGGACAGCATTCCTCGTCGCCACATATTAAGGATCTCCAGCGATTACCTACGATGATGATTGATTCACGTAGGGGAACTTCAGCCTCATCAAAGGCCTCAATCAGAGGTTTCAAGATGCTTTCTGCATCTTCACAACTCTCAGGGATATAGGAGACGAGGAGCGCGCCATCGCTACCCCTAAATTTCTCAATGAGCGCGCTCGCCTCTCGCTTTCGTATCGATTCCGGAAAATCGATTCGAATCGCCATCGTTATGGACTCATCCTTTAGTGACATTAAAACAATCGAGTCACTTGGTTGATATCCGATTAAAAACGGTACTGCAGCCAATAAGTCATTTGGAGTCGTAACAGTTGTCATGGGCGAAGCATCGGGCGAAGATTTGATCAATGGGAGAAATCATGGAAATTGTGGATATCTATCTCGTGAAAGCCGTATCTGCAGCGTAGACACTTATTTCGCGATCAAAGCTCTGATTGATGCTTCCCTTTATGGGCCCTGAGATAGCCCCAGCTCGCCAAGTCCCACTCCAAGTGACTCTTAGGCCCACGTCATATTCACCCTCTTTCGCGTACTTATGAATGATTAATGAAGCCGGGTAGGGCGCGCCCGGATGGTGAGAAATCTCGGTATTCCCATCGCCAAAGTCCCATCGATATTGCGCTTTTAGAGTTATATAAATGGGAACCTCTAAGACGACTATTACGGTTTGGAATGTAGAGGGAATGGTCGTCATGAAATTGACCGGCTCGCGTAAGAGAGCTGAAGTCGTGGGTTGGGTGAGAATTACACCGCTAGGCAGCATTCGCTTTACCTGCTCTGCAAGTTGGATTGCGCTGATCTTCTTCACCTTAGGTTTGCGAGCTCTCGGCCTTGAAACAGTCGTTGACTTTGGGCGCGGGGCGCTTGTTACTTTTGGTTTAGGCAACCACGGTATCCATGCTTGCTTCTGTGTTGTGGTAGCTGATGGCTTTGGTGAAGGAGCGGTAGTCGTAACTGACCCCGGTTTGCCCTTCTTCACTTTGATTACTAGATGATTATCATCATCAGCGCTAACCTCAATACAAGTATCTCCTTCACACTCTTCTCCTTGTGCTGGCATTGGAGAGAGGAGTGCAAGGGCAAGTATTAGTGAAGTCCAGTAGCGCATCGCCCCAAGTTAGAAGTTGTTGAGCGATAAGAGTGCCGAAGTTGCGTTACTGTGGAAAACTAGCGGTTATGTCGGTGCGAGATGGCGATGGTTGGGTGCATTGCAGATGTGGATCAAAGCACTGGGGCCTAAATGGCGCCGCAGGGCTTCTCCTATATCGTGCTAATGAGATTCTTTTGCAGCATCGAGCGCCATGGGTTCACAACGGCGACACCTGGGGCATTCCTGGAGGCGCTAGAGATTCTCATGAGAGCGCCCTCGAGGCCGCCTTACGCGAAAGCAATGAGGAGATCGGAATCGAATCCAAATTCGTAACAGCCATATTCACTCATCTTGATGATCACATTGATTGGAGCTACGAGACCATAGTCGCGCAATTAAAACCAGAAGGTGAGCTCTTCAAGAACAATCATGAAACCATTGATTTACGCTGGTTTTCGATTGCGCAAGTAGGCGAGGCTAACCTTCACCCAAGTTTCGCTCGAAGTTGGCCAACTATCAGCGCCCGACTTCAAGAAATTGTTGGTGAAGGCGGCGCAGAGACTCTTTAACTACAGCCCCTTCGCTAGTGCGCCAAAGCGGAGGCATTGAATTTAACAAGACAGAGCCGTATCTCTTGTTAACGATGCGAGAGTCAAGTATCGCAACCACTCCCCGATCTTCAACAGACCTAATCAACCTTCCAGTTCCTTGAGCAAGCAACAAGGCTGCGCGAGGAAGTGAAACCTGCATGAAGCCTGAGCCTCCAGAAGCATCGGCCTTGGATGAGCGCGCTGACATAACAGGATCATCAGGCCTTGGAAAAGGAATCCGGTCAATTGCAACAAGAGTGCATGCAGGCCCAGGGACGTCTACGCCTTGCCACAAACTCATAGTGCCGAGGAGGATTGAAGTCGGATCTGCAGCGAATCGCTCAACAAGTGAACCGACGCTATCGCCACGCTTTTGGGTGATGATCTTTATCGGCAGCTCGGCGAGTACTCGACGGAGATGATCATCTGCCATCTCAACGCCGCGCCAAGATGAGAAGAGAGCGAGCGTGCGCCCGCCCGCAGCATCTATTAGTTCGCCGAGTTCGACCAGCGCCTCAACGCTCGGTCCATCGCGACCAGGTTCTGGGAGATGCTTCGGTAAGTAGAGCATTCCCTGCGCAGCAAAATCGAAGGGTGAGCCAACATCAAGAATTTGTACATTACTTGGATCAATTCCAGAGCTCTCTTCATCCTCCTCAAATTCACCGCTAATTCCTAAGTTTCTCGCAATTGAATCGAAGCTCTTACCTACCGAGAGCGTTGCGCTTGTGGCGATGACTGGGGTTTGTTTGAACAGATTCTCACGAAGCACCGAAGAGACATCAAGAGGAGCTAGATAGAGGGTCGAGAAGGTGGGTTCGAACCAGAGAACGCTGCCATCGCTGTTTTTCAATAGCTTCTGGGCGGTTGTCTTCACTTCGGTGACTGCGCCTTTGACTCGAGCGCGCTCTGCAATCGTGTCAGGGTCGATAATTTCGCTATCGGCGTTTATTGCAGAAATAACTGCTTCTGCCGCTTCTTTAACTTTTCGGATTGGTGCAACTAATTCATCGGGTAGCTCGGTCAGTCGCCGTTCTTCATCGCTTCGACTTCGATAATCCTGGCTGTAGCCATCGAGTGCATCTGCAAATTGATCAGCTGCCTTATCGAAGGCGTTTGCAAGTTTTCCCGGCATATGTTTTCTCGCCATCGCGGCTGCACGCGAGACTCGGCCAGCAGTCAATTCTTCAGTTACGGCTTGGGTAGTTCGATCCATAAACTCATGAGCTTCATCGAGGATGACGGCATCGCGCTCCGGCAGTATCGGATGGGAGTCGACAATCTCAATAGCAAGTAGGGTGTGGTTGGTTACTACTATGTCGGCTGTTTGCGCCTTAGCTTTGGCATTTACCGCGAAGCATTCGCTTCCAAATCGACACTCATCGGCTCCAACGCATTCTCTGCCAGAGGTTGAATTCGCTAGCCAAACTCTTCGATCAACTTCGGGCGCATCGTCGCGATCACCAGAGATTCCGGGTTTCTCCGCCCACTCCCGTAGTCGACGAGCGTCACGTTCTAGGGTAGAGATATCTACAAGAACTTCAGAGTCATGGCCTTCATCTCCTGCATTCATCTTCTGCAGGCAGAGATAGTTACCTACGCCTTTGTAGACTGCGAAGGAAATTTCCCGCCCAAGTTCTTTTTCCAACGCCTCCTTAACTCGCGGAAGGTCGCGCTCTACAAGTTGTCTTTGTAGAGCCAGAGTTGCGGTAGCTACAAGAACTCGCTTGCCGTGGACTAGAGCTGGGACCAGATAAGCAAGGGACTTTCCAGTCCCAGTGCCTGCTTGAACAAGAAGGTGGTGGCGATCGGAGAGGGCGTTAGCCACAGCTTCCGCCATAGCGACCTGGCCCTCGCGTGGAGCCCCATCGATCGCATCGACGGCAGCGTTTAGGGCAGAGCGAACTTTTTCAAGGCTCACATCTCCCCCTTTGCTTCGGTCTGGGTATAGCCTTCTTCTATGTGCGCAGGATGTATGGCAATAGCGATGGCTTCCTTGATGGGACCGAACACCGCTCCAGCTGCTCCCGCTCCAACTTTAATATCTGCACCTAAGGCAGATTTGAAGAAGGAAGCAGCTCTGCGGGTAAAGGCTAACTTCAGAGAAGAGCGTCTAGTAATCAAGTCGCAAGCGACTGATCCCAAAGCAATCTAATTTCGTTAACTTTTTTTAGTTTAACGACTTAGCTGCAACCCGAGGTGGATCCGCAACCCTCACAGACATAGCAAGCTCCGGATGCACGCATCTTCACTCCGCAAGTTACACAGAGCGGCGCATCGGACTTGATGCCAGCAATCTTCTCAAGTAGCTCCGTTGAGGAACCGATCTGAGTTGGGGCTGCTTCAATCTTTACCTCTACGGCTTTTGCTTTGGCTTCGATTACCGGCTCAACAACTGGAGCTGGCGCCTCTTGGACCTGGGCATATTCGCCAGTCTCTAAGGCGTTAGCGCGCTCGGCTGCAGAATAGATTCCGTAAGCAGAGCGGACATCGTGGGGTAGGTAATCAAGCGCAAGGCGACGGAAGATGTAATCCATCATGGATTGCGCCATACGGATATCTGGATCATCTGTCATGCCTGCTGGCTCAAAGCGTGAGTTAGTGAATTTCTGTACGTAGGTCTCTAGCGGTACTCCGTATTGAAGACCGATCGAGACTGCGATTGAGAATGCATCCATAACTCCAGCAAGTGTTGAACCTTGCTTTCCAAGCTTTAAGAAGATCTCGCCAAGTTGGCCATCTTCATAGGTTCCTGCTGTCATGTAACCCTCTGCGCCACCGACTGCAAATGAGGTGGTACGTGATGGGCGTGACTTCGGAAGGCGCTTGCGTGTTGCGGGAGCTGGAGCAGCTACCGATGCAGTTTCTTCCTTCTTGGCTGCCTTTGCATCAGATAGTGGCTGACCGACCTTGCAGTTATCGCGATAGATCGCGATCGCCTTAAGGCCAAGCTTCCAACCCTCGTAATAAACCTCTTCTACATCTTCGATAGTTGCATCTTCAGGGAGGTTAACGGTCTTTGAGATCGCACCAGATAGGAATGGCTGGCAGGCTGCCATCATTCGAACATGGCCCATCGGAGCAATTGATCGCGCACCTAGGGCGCAATCGAAGACGTCGTAGTGCTCGGGCTTTAGACCAGGGGCATCAACAACATGTCCGTTGGCGGTGATGTATTCGACGATGGCTTCAATCGTCTCATCGGTATATCCAAGTTTCTTTAGCGCCAATGGGACGGTCTGATTGACGATCTGCATCGATCCGCCGCCTACAAGCTTCTTGAACTTAACTAGTGAGAAGTCGGGCTCGATACCGGTCGTATCGCAATCCATCATCAAACCGATCGTTCCGGTTGGGGCGAGAACTGAGGCCTGGGCATTGCGCCAGCCATTCTTCTCTCCGATGGAGAGGCAGTTATCCCATTGCTTATTAGCCTCGGTCCAAACATCTCGGTCGAGAGTTGAGACTGGCTTAGCGGATAGAGAGGCAGCCTGGTGCTTCTTCATAACGCGGGTATGGGCAGCTGCGTTACGAGCATAGCCATCGTATGCGCCAACAATGCCAGCTACTTCTGCTGAACGGCGATAAGAAGTTCCAGTCATCAAAGATGTAATCGCACCAGCGAGTGCACGGCCACCTTCTGAGTCATATGCAAGTCCGGATGCCATCAAGAGCGCTCCAAGGTTTGCGTAACCGATTCCAAGCTGGCGATATGCGCGAGTCGTGACACCAATCGCTTCGGTTGGGAAATCTGCGAAGCAGATTGAGATATCCATCGCAGTGATGATCAACTCGGTTGACTTGACGAAATTCTTTACATCAAATGAACCATCGCTCTTCAAGAACTTCATCAAGTTCAAGGATGCGAGGTTGCATGACGAGTTATCTAGTGACATGTACTCAGAACATGGATTCGAAGCGTTGATTCGTCCTGTTTCTGGGTTTGTGTGCCAATCATTGATTGTTGTGTCGTACTGGATTCCTGGATCTGCGCATGCCCAGGCCGCTTCAGCCATTTTGCGGAAGAGCGCTTTCGCGTCGACTTCTTCGATTACTTCACCAGTCGAGCGAGCGCGTAGACCAAACTTTGCACCGTTCTCATAAGCGCGCATGAATTCGTCATTAACTCGCACTGAGTTATTTGCATTCTGGTATTGGACTGAGATGACATCTTTTCCACCAAGGTCCATATCAAAACCTGCATCGCGGAGAACGCGGATCTTCTCTTCTTCGCGAACTTTAGTTTCAATGAACTCTTCAACATCCGGATGGTCGACATCTAGGACAACCATCTTGGCGGCGCGGCGGGTAGCGCCACCGGACTTGATAGTTCCAGCGGAGGCATCAGCGCCACGCATAAATGAGACTGGGCCGGAGGCCGTTCCACCTGAGCGGAGAAGCTCCTTTGAGGAGCGAATTCTCGAGAGATTTAGACCAGCGCCTGATCCACCTTTGAAGATCATGCCCTCTTCGCGGTACCAGTTGAGGATTGAATCCATGGTGTCATCTACAGAGAGGATAAAGCAGGCCGAAACTTGTTGTGGAGCGGTTGTACCGACGTTGAACCAAACTGGAGAGTTGAAGGAGAAGATCTGGTGAAGGAGCATGTAGGTGAGCTCGTGCTCAAATACTTCAGCATCTTGTGTGGTTGCGAAATAACCAAACTCTTTTCCTGCTTTTGTGTAGGTGAGTACAACGCGATCGATGACTTGCTTTAGCGACCATTCACGGTTCTCATGGCCAACAGCGCCACGGAAATACTTCGTGGTCACGATGGTTGAGGCGTTCACTGACCAGAAGTCAGGGAACTCGACGCCCTTTTGTTCGAATACGGTCTCGCCAGTTTTCCAATTGGATTGGACTACATCGCGGCGTTCCCAAATAACCTGGTCATAAGGGTGAACTCCAGGGGTGGTGTAAATCCGCTCGATTTGTAGGCCTTTTCCAAGCTTGTTCTTCCCACCAGCTCGATTGATAACCGTGTCCGACATTCTCTTTTCTCCATCTCTAGAAATCTTTAGTTTTATTTTCGACTCTTACTTCTTACTGCTTTATTCAGTTCTTGTACTTCTTATCTCTTAACTACTTATCGGACGCGTCACTTAAGTTGCGGGGAAGAAACTTGGTTTTTCGATTCCGAGATTTTTTCAGAAGGTATAGCGCGGAGAAGTGCGATCTCACCTTCGAAATCTTCAAGGGAGGAAAAGTTACGGTATACGGAGGCATATCGCAGGTAAGCCACTTCATCTAATTCGCGTAGCGGTGAGAGAATCGCCATACCGACTTCTTGGGCCTCGATCTCGGCTTGGCCCGTTGAGCGGAGGGATTCCTCCACGCGTTGGGCAAGTAGAGCAAGATCATCATCGGAGACTGGTCTGTTCTGGCAGGCCTTTCGGACGCCATTGATTACCTTCTCGCGGCTAAAGGGCTCAGTAGCCCCACTGCGCTTGATGATTGAAAGAACGGCTGTTTCCTGGGTGGAGAAGCGGGAACCGCAGCTTGTGCATTCGCGACGGCGGCGGATAGCCGTACCCTCATCGGCAGGGCGCGAGTCAACGACTCGAGACTCCTCGTTCCGACAGAAGGGACAGTTCACGGCGTGTCTTTCCTCTCAATGCTGGGAATTTCCAGATTTTGGGTGTATCAGAGATTCGGCTTTGAACCACTACTTATGGAAGCCTATCGCTTTTTCACCCCAATATCTAGGGGTAAGAGTAAAGCAAGGGTTTAGAGTTCGCAATACAACTCTCAGGAACTAGCCGCGTGTCGGGATATAGATCTTCTGACCAGCTACGACTTCTGGGCTCTTCAGGCGATTCACCTCGATCAGCTCATCTACTAGATCCCGGCGATCTCCCGAGCCGCTCAGATTAGAAGCGATAGACCAGAGGGTCTCGCCCGGCTTCACGGTGATCTTCACATATGGGGTCGTGGAGACTGAATCTTCAGAACCAGCGGTAGCCCCGGAAAATAGCGAAAAACCAGCCAAAAGCAGTATGGAGAGCGATGAGACAACCGCGAGCCGTGCGAGTGCTCGGCCTCGGGGGGTGAGGCGAACCTGCGAATGGCTATTTAAGGGGGACGGATTGATTGCGATCGTCGTCATCATTCTCTCCAGCTACTGCTAGCTTTATTTCTAGAACGATCGTCGAGAGCGGGGATACTCTTCGAACGTCTGTTCTAAAGCAAAAGGTACACCCCGCCACTGACATCGGCAAGTTTTTTTAGAACATTTGTTTGAATAATTCGCAAATCTGTTCTAACCTTCTCCTTATGACCCCAAAAGTTTCTGAACTCCCAGATGGCCCTGTTGACGAGAATGGCTTGACCTCCCGCCAACTAAAGATTCTTCAAGCAATCAAGAGCGCCATGGAAGAGAAGGGCTATCCGCCGACGATGCGTGAGATCGGTGAGGCGGCCGGCTTGGCATCCCCCTCAAGCGTCAAATACCAGCTCGAAGCCCTCGAATCAAAGGGCTGGATCCGTCGCGATCCATCTAGAGGAAGAGCTTTAGAAGTACTCACACCTGGCGATGAGAGATTTGAAGATATCAAACCTGAAAAGACTTATAACGTCCCCCTTGTTGGCCGAATTGCTGCAGGCGGTCCGATTCTGGCTGAGCAGAATGTCGAAGAGCTATTCCCTCTTCCATCATCACTTGTTGGTGAAGGCGAGTTATTTATGCTCAAAGTTGTCGGAGATTCAATGGTTGATGCTGCAATCTGCGATGGTGACTATGTAGTAATCCGCGCCCAGAAGGATTGCAATAAGGGCGAGATTGTCGCTGCCATGATTGATGGCGAAGCAACGGTAAAGACTTTTTCAAAGAAAGATGGTCACATCTGGCTTCTACCTGCCAACGATAATTACGCGCCGATCAATGGTGATAATTGCGAGATTCTTGGGAAGGTAACAGCGGTACTTCGCTCGGTACGTTAAGCCCGAACAAACTTCTCGAGAAGGTGAGCAAGCGCTCCATCTACTCTTGCATGTAGCGCTGTTCCATCCGCAAGATGCTCCTCCTTCAAAATCTCACCTTCCTCATGGATGCGACTTACGAGATCTCCTCGGTTGTAAGGAATAAGAGTTCGGACCTCAACTTTTGGCCTAGGAAGCGAAGCCTCAATGGCATGAATGAGCGCCTCAATTCCTACGCCGGTATGAACAGAGATTGGATAGGCATCGGGCTCTTCTCGCATAACTAAGCGCATCATCTCTGGATCTGCGATATCAGCCTTATTTAAAGCGATAATTTCAGGGATCTTCTCTCCCCCGACATCGCGAATCACTTCTCTTACCGCCTTGATCTGGCCTAGAGGATCTGGATGCGAGCCATCAACCACGTGCACGATCAAATCGGAGCCAGAAACCTCTTCTAACGTTGATTTAAAGGCATCAATCAAGTCGTGCGGTAAGTGCTTTACAAATCCAACTGTGTCGCTCAATGTGTAGATGCGGCCATCTGAAGTTTCTGCACGACGTACTGTGGGATCCAAGGTTGCAAAGAGCGCGTTTTGGACTAGGACCCCCGCGTTTGTTAGGCGATTGAGAAGTGATGATTTTCCAGCGTTGGTGTAGCCCGCTATTGCTACGGATGGAATTGAATTGCGGCGACGTTCTTGGCGTTTAGTGTCACGGGCTGTCTTCATCGCATTGATCTCACGGCGGAGTTTTGCCATCTTGTCGCGAATACGACGACGATCAACTTCTATCTTGGTTTCACCAGGTCCACGTCCACCGATGCCACCTGCCTGACGAGAAAGTGAGTCACCCCAACCACGAAGACGCGGCAACATATAACTCATCTGGGCTAACTCGACTTGAGCTTTACCTTCTTTGCTCTTTGCATGTTGGGCGAAGATGTCGAGAATTAGCGCGGTCCGATCGACGACTTTAACTTTTACTTTATCTTCCAGATTCTTGAGCTGGGATGGACTTAATTCACCATCACAAACAACTGTGTCAGCGCCCGTTGATTTAACGACGCCCTTTAGCTCGCTGACCTTTCCGGAGCCGATGAAGGTTGCTGGATCCGGTTTATCCCGTCTTTGAATTAGAGCATCCAGAACTTCAGAACCGGCAGTCTCGGCAAGTGCGGCAAGCTCGGCCATAGAATTTTCGGCATCCTTGATAGTTCCCTCGGTCCATACGCCAACCAGAACTACTCGCTCTAATCGAAGCTTTCGATATTCAGCCTCTGAGATATCAGTTAGCTCTGTGGAGAGACCCACAACCCTTCGTAGCGCTTGCCTATCACTCAAGTCACGTTGAGTTGAATCAAACGAATCCGGAATGAAAATCTCCGAGTCAAACTCCGCCGCTAATTCAGCGCTCTCCTCAAGCAGTCGCTCAAGCTCTACTTCACTCTCCCGCTTATCCAAGATAGCTGCTCAATTCCACATCCCTCACGAGAACAGCTGGGCCGGAGAGAATGGCATTCGAATGAGGATCAATCTCTACCTCGAGGCGTCCACCTGGAGGATGAATCACCCACTTGATTGGCAGCGTCTTTCCTTTAAGAATCGTGGCAGCGAGAGCGACAGCGCAAGTTCCAGTTCCACAGGAGCGAGTCTCTCCAACTCCCCGTTCATGAACTCGCATAGCCAACTCACCGTTCTCCAGAACTTTCACGAACTCAACATTTACACCCTCTGGATAGAGTTCCTTTGGCCTTACGACAGGCTCATTCTTTAAGTCACCAACCTCATCGAGATCATCAACAAAGACGACAGCGTGAGGATTGCCAACGTTGATGTTGTAACCGCTCCAAGTCTTTCCATTCGAGAATGCGGTTATTGAGCCCTCCTCTTGAACTACTGGACCCATATTCACAGTTATATCGCCGACCTCGGGAACCTTTACGAACTTAGAACCCGCTCTAGTAAGAATCGGAAAGATTCCAGCGCTCTGATGGCCGCGATCAACCAAGTAACGAGCCATCACCCGAACGCCATTTCCACACATCTCTGCAAGGGAGCCATCGGCATTCCGATAGTCCATGAACCACTTGCCATCTTTCTTGGTGATGCGGATCAGGCCGTCTGCTCCAATACCGCTAGTTCTGTTGCAGATTGCGGCACAGACTCGACTGGAGAGATTTTTTGAGTCCTCAGGATCGAATACGAGAACAAAGTCATTTTCGGTTCCATGACCGTAAGTGCCGATTAGTGAACTCATCGTTATTCGCTAATCGTAGATGAGAGAATCGCTCCGAGGCGCTCTTTCGTTTCGCCCTTGAGCCACTTGATCCGCTCATCGCGGGAGAACCAGGTTTCCTGTCGCCGCGCATAGGCTCGCGTGGCTCGCTTAGTCTCCTCGCGAGCTTCGCTCTCGCTAATTCGACCCTCTAAGAACTCAATGATCTGGCTGTAACCCAGAGCGGCTCTTGCTGTTTTTCCAGAAGTTATGCCTTTATCCATGAGTGATCGCACTTCATCGACAAAACCCGCCTCCCACATCAGATCTACTCTTTTATCGATCCGCTCCTTCAAATCATCCCTATCCATAACTAGGCCGAATTGCATCGCGTCTGGGTAGTAAGTAGCACCTTCTCGAGGAAGATTAGCTGTGAAAGGTTTACCTGTAATCTCAATAACTTCTAGCGCTCTAACAACTCTTCGAATATTCTCCTTTGGAATCGCAGCAGCTGCAGCTGGATCCAACTTTCCAAGGCGTTCATGCATCGCATCGCCACCGATTCGTTCTGCCTCTTCACTCAAACGCGCCCTTACCGATGGATTGGTATCAGGGAAATTCAACTCATCCAAGATCGACTTAATGTAAAGACCGGTTCCTCCGACGACAACCACGGCTTTTCCGAGATTCAGTAGTTCATCGATCGTCTTCCTTGCCCAGTTTTGGTAATCAGCAACTGAGGCATCTTGAGTAACATCTAGAACATCAATTAGATGGTGCGAAATACCGCGTCGATCAATCGGCGCTAGCTTTGCAGTTCCAATATCCATCCCCCGATAGAGCTGCATGGAGTCTGCATTTACTATCTCGCCCTCCAGCCGCTCGGCAATCTGTAACGCCAGCTCACTCTTGCCTGTAGCGGTAGCGCCCACTACGAAGATTAAGGTCATTTAGTCAGCGAGCTCTTCAGCTGTGGCACGCCCAGGAAGACTCCGTTGCTCTCTGCTTCAAATTTACGGAGTTCAAAGGCATCGCCCCCTCGCGACTTCTTAACTTCAACTCTCTGGCCAAAAATGAAGTGTGGTTTTGCATTTGTGATCTTGACTCGGGCCACATCACCGGGCCGAGCTTCACCGTCGGAAACCTCAAAGTGGACCAATCGGAAATCGCGACTTTTGCCCTGGGCTCTATTGCCCTCGATATCGGTGATAAGTACTTCGACTTCCCCTCCTACGACCTCTTCATTTACTGAGAGCGATACCTCGTTCAACTTCTTATGAAGGCGGTCATAACGCTCCGCCACTACATCCTCGTCGATTTGATCAGGCATCTCAGCTGCAGGCGTTCCGGGGCGCTTTGAGTATTTGAATGAATATGCGGCAAGGAAACGTAAATCGCTGCATAGATCAAGGGTCTGCTGGAAATCGCTCTCGCTCTCCCCCGGGAAACCCACGATCACATCGGTGGTTATTGTTGAGTGTGGCATCGCTTTTCTAACCTTCTCGATGATTCCCCGGTAACGATCTACTCGGTATGAACGTCGCATCGCTTGGAGAATCTTGTCTGAGCCAGATTGAAGCGGCATGTGGAGATGGGGCATTACGTTCTCGGTCTCAGCCATAGCTGCAATTACATCATCGGTGAAATCTCTTGGATGCGGTGACATGAATCGGACCCGCTCAAGTCCATCGATTTCGCCACATGCTCGAAGGAGTTTTCCAAAGGCCTCTCGATCACCGAAATCTACGCCGTAGGCATTTACATTCTGTCCAAGGAGAGTTACTTCTGTAACGCCTTCGCTAACCAGTGCGCGGATCTCACTCAAGATTTCGCCACTCGGACGATCCTTCTCGCGCCCTCTCAATTGTGGAACGATGCAGAAAGTACAGGTGTTATTGCAACCAACCGAGACTGATACCCAAGCTGAAAACGCTGAATGTCGCCTTGCGGGAAGGGTCGATGGAAAGTGCTCGAGAGCTTCCTTTATCTCAACCTGAGATTTCTGCTCAATTCGAGCGCGCTCGAGAAGTGCCGGAAGTGAACCGACGTTATGTGTTCCAAAAACGACATCTACATAAGGTGCCTTC
The DNA here is from genome assembly GCA_964521265.1 of uncultured Clavibacter sp. Taxonomy (GTDB): domain Bacteria; phylum Actinomycetota; class Actinomycetes; order Nanopelagicales; family Nanopelagicaceae; genus MAG-120802. Next base: position 3,443 of record CAZFQY010000014.1, on the reverse strand, counting down.
TTGATGATTCCGCCCTTATCTTTCTGGGCAAGGCAACCTCCGATTGCGATCTGCAGATCTGGATTAGCTCGCTTGGTGGGGGCAAGGAAACTCAAGTGACCGTAGAGCTTGTTATCGGCATTTTCTCTTACGGCGCAGGTATTGAAGACGATCAGATCAGGTTCTTGGCCTTCGATGGCAGGGATATATCCGGCAGCATCTAGTGATCCGGCAATCCGCTCTGAGTCGTGGACATTCATCTGGCAGCCCAGAGTTTGAATTACATAGGTACGACTCATATGCGAATCGTACCTATCACTTATCTCGCTGAGATTCCTAACTCCTGCAGCACTCGAGAGATGACATGCCCGGAGAATCCACGACGCGAGAGCGCTCCGTGGAGCCGTCTATAGGCGACCTCATTCTCCAACTTTGCGTAGGAGCGAGCTTTTCGTTCTGCGAAGCGGAGCGCATTTTCAAATTCGGCATCATCTGAGATATCGCTTGTAATCCATTCGATGATCTCATCGCTGACTCCTTTGGAGCGGAGTTCGCCGATAATGATCCGACGCGAGACTTTTTTAGTTCGCTGACGAGATTCGCTCCAATATCGGGCGAATTCATAATCATTTACAAAGCCCTGCTCTTGGAGGCGAAAAAGGACCGCGTTGGCGACCTCTTCTGGGATACCTCGCTTCTTGAGAAGGCTGAAGAGCTCTCCCCTACTTTTCGCACGACGACCAAGCGCTGTAAGCGCGATCGTTGTTCCTACTTGGTAGGGGTCGCTCGCAACCTCATCTTCAAGAAGTTCGCTATTAGCCAACTTTAGAACTCGACATCAGCAGCAGCTTCATCGATTGCTGCGACTAGCGCAGGATCGATTTCAGCGGCGGCATAATGTGAGCGAATCTTCGACTCAATCTCGTTAGCGAGATCAGGGTTATCGATAAGGAATTGACGTGAATTCTCTTTTCCTTGACCGAGTTGGTCGCCTTCGTAGGTAAACCACGCGCCGGATTTCTTTACGATTCCGAGGTCGACGCCTAGATCAAGAAGGCTTCCTTCGCGCGAGATTCCAACTCCGTAAAGGATGTCGAACTCTGCTTGCTTGAATGGGGGCGCCATCTTGTTCTTCACAACCTTTACTCGTGTTCTATTTCCAACGGCTTCTTGGCCATCCTTCAACGTCTCAATACGGCGGATATCCATGCGGACAGAGGCGTAGAACTTAAGCGCCTTTCCACCAGTAGTTGTTTCAGGCGAACCGAAGAAAACGCCGATCTTGTCGCGGAGCTGGTTGATGAAGATCGCGGTGGTCTTTGATTGGCTTAGAGCACCGGTGATCTTTCGCAGCGCTTGGGACATAAGTCTTGCTTGAAGACCCATATGGGAATCGCCCATCTCGCCTTCGATTTCAGCTCTTGGAACAAGAGCGGCGACAGAGTCAACAACAATTAGATCGAGTGCGCCGGAACGTACCAACATGTCAGCGATCTCTAGCGCCTGTTCACCAGTATCTGGTTGGGAGACTAGAAGGGCATCGATATCAACACCAAGCTTCTTTGCATATTCAGCATCAAATGCATGCTCAGCATCGATAAATGCAGCGATACCGCCAGCGCGCTGGGCATTAGCAATCGCATGGAGAGTGAGGGTTGTTTTACCTGATGATTCAGGTCCAAAAATCTCAATGATTCTTCCGCGTGGAAGGCCGCCAATTCCTAGGGCGACATCGAGAGCAATCGAACCGGTTGGGATTACTTCAATAGGTTGGGCGGTTCTCTCGCTCATCTTCATAACAGAGCCCTTACCAAACTGACGCTCAATCTGGGCAAGCGCTGTATCTAGGGCTTTTTGCTTCTCAGGGGCTGGGTGGTTCTTATTCTCTTCGGTTGGATCTTTAGCGGGTTTAGCCACTTGTCTTGCCTTTCTCTTTATCGTTAGTTGGTCCAGAAGGTACGGACTACCACCGACGGCCCGAGGGATCTCGGGCGGAAGTGTGGAACCGCTCTGGTTGGGCCTAACAGCTCAGCGCCGTTATTGACAGATAGTTTACCGAACATTTGTTCTAATGACTTCAGGACACGCTCGCGCTTACCTTTCCCCATGGCCATCACCCCATTTACCGCTCCGAGGCCGGCCGAATACCCACCCATCCCCGCCCCCTTGAAGCGGCGAAAGATCAAGGGAGAGGCCATCCCTGAAGGGCCGAGATCTCCTCTCCTAACTCTGCAGTTCCAGAAGGACACTCCAGGCTTTCTTAAGAGCGCACGCGATCAATTCGGAGATCTGACTTCGTTCTTCCTTGGCGGTCAACTCTTTTACGGCGCCTTCGCCCCCGAGATGGTCCATGAAGTGACCGTTAGTAAACAACATAGCTTTATCAAGGGTGTTGGTTTTGAACGGATGCGAAAGGTGCTTGGGACGGGCCTGTTAACAAATGAGGAGCCAATACATCTGCGCCATCGCCGCCTGATGCAATCTCCCTTTCATATCAGCAAGATCTCGTCATATGCCGAAACGATGTTAGCGCTGACGGAGAAACACATTTCAACTTGGCGTCCAGGAAGTCAGATTCTCTTAGGCCCGGAGATGATGTCCCTTACCTTCGACATCGTCGCGGAGATTCTATTCGGTACTGATATCTCTAAAGATACCGAGCGAGTACAGCGTTCTATGCATATTGCTATTGATCGGATTGAGCGAACGATGTTGCCTGGGCTTGATCGTATGGATAGTTGGCCGATTCCTTATTTCCGAAAGTTTCATTCAGCCGCCGATGACCTGAATGAAGTTGCTACAAAGATAATCCGTAATCGGATTGAGCAAGGAATCAAGCGCGATGATCTCTTGGGTATTCTCCTAGAAGCAGAGACTCCAGACGGTGAGCGCCTTAGTGCGCAAGAGATCTCCGATGAGACTCTGACTTTGATTCTAAGCGGCCATGAGACAACTGCGAACGTGCTGACGTGGGTCTTCTCTTATTTGAGTGAGAACCCAAAGTATTGGCGCGAGTTGGCCGCTGAAGCTGACCAAGTTCTAGCAGAGCGCGGAAGTGAACAATTCGCTTCCCGACTCTTCGCAGCGCCCGTTAGTTCAGCGATTTTCAATGAAGTTTTGCGACTCTGTCCACCTGTCTGGGTCGCGCCAAGAAGAGCTCTAGAGGATGTGGAGCTGGGCGGAAGGCTCGTACCGAAAGGTGCACATGTTCTGGTTAGCCAATATGTGACACATCGCGATCCTCGTTACTTCCAAGATCCCGAGGAATTCAAACCTGAACGTTGGCAGAATAATTTCGAAAAGAGCCTGCCGAAAGGCGCTTATTTCCCCTTTGGAGCTGGAACTAGGAAATGCCTTGGGGATCAATTCGCAATCCTGGAAGGCCGAGTAATCATTTTGGAGATAGCAAGGCGTTTCCGATTAGAACTAAAGTCAGGTTTTCCTAGCGCCCAACCACGCGCTAC